>JAPKFY010000047.1 GCA_026646335.1 Aequorivita sp.
TGAAGCATGAAGAAATTATGTTTTTGGGCATCTGCGAAGGCGAAATTATAAATGAACTTCGCGGCGAAGCAGGTTTTGGCTACGACCCAATCTTCCAACCAAAAGGCTTCGATAAAACCTTTGCAGAGATGACGCTTCAGCAAAAAAGCGAAATTGGTCACCGAGGAAAAGCAATGCGGCAATTAATAGATTGTCTCTCAAAATAAGTTGCAGTTTGCGATTTCAGGCCTAACTGGTTTTTAAAACCTGTTAGGTCTATTTTTATAGTATTTCAAAAAAAACTGCCAACTGCCACTGCCAACTGAAAACTTTAAGTTACTTTTGCGCCCTTGAAAAATCCCAGCTTTTAGTAGCTTGAGGTTTTCAGGAAAAATCCTCAGGGTGAGGAGTGTTAGAGTGAAGCTGTCCGTTTTTTATATGTCCAGTCGCTTCCCATTAGCACACATATAAAAATTTTATTTAACAAAATGACAGCATTTAAAGCACTCGGCTTGGAAGAAAATCTTCTAAAAGCCATCGCCGACATGGGTTTTGAAACCCCTTCAGAAGTACAGGCAAAAGCAATCCCAATCCTTTTAGAGCGCGAAACCGATATGGTTTCTTTAGCACAGACAGGAACCGGTAAAACCGCAGCATTTGGTTTCCCAATGTTGCAAAAAATTGACGTAAAAAGTCGGACCACGCAAGGTCTTATCCTTTCGCCAACACGCGAACTTTGTCTTCAAATCACAAACGAAATGATAGCTTATGGCAAGTATATGCCAGGGCTTAACGTTACCGCCGTTTATGGTGGGGCAAGTATTACGGACCAAGCGCGCCAGATCAAAAAAGGCTCGCAGATAATCGTTGCCACTCCAGGCCGAATGAAAGATATGATCGGCCGCGGTTTGATCGATATTTCAAAAATTGAATATTGCGTGCTCGATGAGGCCGATGAAATGCTCAACATGGGCTTTTATGAGGACATCACCGAAATCCTTTCACATTCTCCAAAGGAGAAAAGCACTTGGTTGTTTAGCGCAACCATGCCGAAAGAAGTTTCTACGATTGCAAAGAAATTTATGCATACCCCAGTTGAAATTACTGTGGGTACAAAAAACGTAGGTTCAGACCAGGTTTCGCACGAATATTATTTAGTGAATGCCCGTGACCGTTACAGCGCATTGAAACGTTTGGCAGATGCAAACCCAGAAATCTTTTCAGTAATTTTTTGCCGAACAAAACGCGACACCCAAAAAGTTGCGGAACAACTTATTGAAGATGGATACAACGCTGCGGCACTTCACGGAGATTTGAGCCAAAGCCAACGCGATACAGTAATGAAATCTTTCCGTGCGCGCCAAATACAAATGCTTGTAGCGACTGACGTTGCCGCCCGTGGAATTGATGTAGATGATATTACACACGTAATAAACTACCAATTGCCTGACGAAACGGAAATCTATACTCACCGTAGCGGCCGTACCGGTCGTGCCGGAAAAACAGGGATTTCTATGGTTATCGTTTCAAAAAGTGAAGTGCGAAAAATCCACACTATTGAAAAAATGATCCAGAAGAAATTCATTGCAAAGGAAATTCCTTCTGGAATGGAAATCTGTGAAGTACAGATGTTTCACTTGGCAAACAACATTAAAGACACTAAGATAAATCCAGAGATCAACGCTTATCTTCCAAATATAAACGAGGTATTGGCAGATTTCTCGAAAGAAGAACTTATTCAAAAAGTATTTTCGGTAGAGTTTACGCGTTTCTTAAATTACTATAAAAACAGTAAAGACCTTAATATTTCTGGTGGAAGCGAACGCAATTTCGAAGAAGAAAATAAGGACAGCACACGCTATTTCTTAAACATTGGAAACAAAGATGATTTCGATTGGATGAGTCTGAAAGATTTCCTTCGCGATTTGTTGCAATTAGGAAAAGACGATGTTTATAAAGTTGATGTAAAAGATAGTTTCTCATTCTTTAATACAGATACAACACATCAAGAATTGGTTATGGGCATCTTCAAGGATTTTAAACTTGAAGGACGACAGATCAATATTGAAATTTCCAAAGACACGGGCCGTAGCAAAGGCAGAAGCGGCGGCGGCGGACGCGATCGCGATCGCGGAAAACGAAGAGGCGATAGAAACGACCGTGGCGATAGAGGAGACAGAGGTGGGGACCGCGGAGATCGCAGCGAACGCAAAGGCAGTTTCAAAAAACGAAGTGGCACAGGCGGCTTTGGCGGTGGCGACAAACCAGCTTTTAAAGGCAAAAGCCGAAGAAGCAGCGAACGCCCAGAAACCAAAGGAACAGGTGGCAGACGCAGAAGAAAAGACTAAATCAATTCAGAATTCTAAATTCAGAATTCTGAATTAATAAACTTTAGCATCACATTAACGTCTATATAATTATATTTACGGGCCTTTAATAAAGAGGCCCGTATTTTTTAAGACTTATGGAAACCTTCAACTTTCTGCAGGAACATATACTCGAAAACGATGCTGTGCGGCTCAATCCACTGCACCATCAAGACATTGACAAACTTCTGCATTTTTCAGAAAGCGAGCCAGAGCTTTGGAAATATTCGCTGCAACCAGCCGATGGTTTAGAGAATTTAAAAGCCTATATAGACTTCGCTTTGCACGGAAGAAGAGAAGAAACCGCATATCCCTTTATTGTTTTTGACAAACGCACCCAGCAAATTGCAGGCAGTACCCGTTTTTACGATTTTCAGAAAAAACACAACACCGTGCAACTCGGTTACACTTGGTACGGCAAGGAATTTCAAGGCACAGGGATTAACAAACAGTGCAAAATACTACTGCTTGAATTCGCTTTTGAAAAACTTGGCATAGACCGTGTAGAGTTTCGTGCAGATGCGAACAATGCGCGAAGCATCTCTGCAATGAAAAGCATCGGCTGCACCGTAGAAGGCATTTTGCGAAACAACTGCGCAGCACCCAACGGCAGACGGGACAGCATCGTTTTAAGCATTTTAAAAGACGAATGGTTTGGTGGCGTTAAAGAAACATTGAAATCTAAAATTGAAAAAGAAAGGAACGTTTCGCCCCATTGAAATTTTTCCGTATATTAAATTTTTTTATGAAAAAATATATCCTACTTATTGCCTTACTTTTTATCGCCGCAAACTCCTTTGCCCAAGAGAATAACGACATCAAAGGAACCGTGATGAACGACGCTGACGACAAACTGTTGGAAAACGTAAACATCGTAAACCTAAACCAGGTAAAAGGGACAACCACCAATGAAAAAGGGGAGTTCACCATTAAAGCTGCTGTAAACGATACCCTATTTTTTTCATACCTGGGCTTTAAATCCATTCGCGTTCGTGTTACCAATGACTGGCTTAAGTTTGGCGACATTAAAGTGAAAATGACCGAGCTCGGCATTGCTTTGGAAGAAGTAGTTATTAAGCCTGTTCAACTTACAGGTTATATAGAAATTGATGCGAAACTAATCCCTGTTTACGATAATTACCGCTACAGAATTTCAGGCCTGAACTCAGGTTATGAAGGCGGAAGCAACCAACCAGGCGCCGTAAGCAAAGTACTGAGCTCCATTTTCAACCCCGCCGATTTCCTCTATAACGTCTTCGGAAAGCGACCGAAACAGATGAAAAAACTCCGCCAAATGAAAGATGATGACGAAATACGCAACCTCCTCCAAAGCAAGTACGATCGCGAAACCTTAATGGCAGTGCTCCAATTGGAGCGAGCCGATATTGACGAAATATTAAACAAGTGTAGTTTTTCCAAAGACTTCATCCGCACCGCCAACGATCTGCAAATTCTCGATGCCATCAGTGGTTGTTATGAAGAATACAAGGTGTTGAATAGGGACAAGTAGCAACTTTTTTCTTTTTTTTAAGAACATTCAATTTCATTAAAAGTATTTTTAGTGAAAATTGATTCCATGGAACAAATAGTCAAGAAACAACGGTTTTTTTTCAACACCCACGCCACTAAAAACCTTCACTTTAGAAAAGCGCAACTAAAAAAACTTCAAACTGCATTAGAAGAAAACGAACCACTTCTGCACGAAGCCATTTACAAAGATTTCAAAAAGTCTGAGTTCGATAATTACACCACAGAGCTTTCTTTGCTGTATAAAGACATCAAAGAAGCCCGAAGCAATATTTTCAAGTGGTCGCGCATAAAGCCGGTTTCTACAGGTATTCTAAATTTTCCCGCTTCCAGTTACATCATTCCAGAACCTTTGGGCGTCTGTTTGGTTATTGGCGCTTGGAATTATCCCTACCAACTTTCCTTCGCCCCAGTTATCGCAGCCATAGCTGCTGGAAACACTGTAGTACTAAAACCTAGTGAACTGCCGACACACACCGCAGCCGCAATGGCAAAAATTGTAAAGGAAAATTTCGATCCAGCATTTTTCACTGTCGTTGAGGGTGGAGTAGAAGAGACCCAAGAATTGCTGAAGCAGAAATTCGACAAAATATTTTTCACTGGCAGCACCAAAGTTGGCAAGATAGTTTACAAAGCCGCCGCCGAAAATCTAACCCCAGTAACCCTTGAGCTGGGCGGAAAAAGCCCCGCCATTATCACCGAAAGCTGCAACCTGAAAGTTTCAGCAAAACGATTGGTCTGGGGAAAATTCCTCAACGCCGGCCAAACCTGCATCGCGCCAGATTACGTACTTGTTCATAAAAGCATCGAGCAACAATTCCTGGAACAGACCAAAAAGGAAATCATAAGTCAGCACTTCGCTTTTGAAAATGACAATTACCTCCAGATCATAAACAACGATAATTTTGAGCGCCTCACCAAAATGCTCGTGCCAGAAAAAATATATTATGGTGGCGAAACCAATAAAGAAACCCGCTACATCCAGCCTACCATAATGGAGAACGTAACGATGGAAGACGCCGTGATGCAGGAAGAAATCTTCGGCCCCATTCTTCCCGTCCTCACTTACGAGACCATAGAAGAAGCCATTGCAAAAGTTAACAGCCTTCCAAAGCCATTATCTTGCTATTTGTTTACAAAAAGCAGTGCCACAAAGAAGAAAGTCTTAAAAGAAATCTCCTTTGGTGGTGGCGCCATCAATGAAACCGTAATGCACATCAGCAATTCAGAGCTGCCCTTCGGCGGCGTGGGCAAAAGCGGCATAGGCAACTACCACGGCGAAGCTGGATTCAAAACTTTTACACATTGCAAAAGTGTGATGGATAAACCTACTTGGCTCGACCCATCAATCCGCTATTACCCGCACACATTGTTTCGATTGAAGTTGATGCGGTGGTTTATGAAGTTTTAATATATTTTTAGAAATTATTCCTTTATAATTTTTTGCACAAAGTTCCTGTCATCAGCAGTTATCTGCAAAAAATACATACCACTTTGAAGTGTTGAAATATCAAATTGCTGGATATTTCCACCTATTTGAAGCACTTTTTTACCCAGTATATCAAAGACAGTTATACTAATAATAGTTTCAGTTTTTGAGTTTATAAAGACCAATCCCTTTGTGGGGTTTGGGTAAATGTTAAGATTAGTTAGTTGATTTTCTTCAATGCCGATAATGGTCATGTTTTCATACCAAGCTATTTTATCATCGTTCTGAGATGAGGCAATTACATCCATATCACCATCATTGTCAATGTCAGCGGCTAATACTGAGCGAGGAAATTGATGTTCTATGCCGATAATATTTTTGGAGCCGAACAACCCCATTCCATCCAAGTTTTCAAACCAAACCACTTCGCCATCAAATGCACCGCCTCGTGTTACTATTACATCATTGTCTCCGTCTTGATCAATATCAGTAGAGTAAATAGACCAAACATCAATCGGATCATCAGAAATAACCATCTGTGAGCCAAAATTGCCAATTCCATCATTTTCATACCATACAACATTATTTGCTCCAGAAACTGCGGCAATCAATAAGATATCCTTATCGTTATCCCCATCAATATCTATTAAACAAATTGGTCCTAGGGCATAATTACTCATATCAATTAGCATCGGAACACTAAAATTTCCCAATCCATCTATATTTTCATACCATGATAATGATACGTTTGTACCAGAATTAGATCCAATTATATCCAAATCGCCATCTCCATCAATATCAGCTGTTCCGATATATCTTGCAATTGATGCTGTAGCATTAATTGTTCTTATTGGTCCAAAACTTCCATTCCCATCAGTATTCTCATACCAAGCGATTCCCGAATTGTCAGAGCCGGATATAACGTCCATATCACTATCGCCATCAAGATCTGCAGCTATTACTATATAGGCGCCGTCTGCCGTGTTAGAAATTACTTTTTGGGTACTAAAGTTTCCCAGACCGTCCAGATTTTCATACCAAACTACCATGTCATAAAAATAGGAGACCGCAAGAACATCCATATCACCATCCCCATCAAGGTCGGCAGCGTGTACGTGTATTGCGTCGCCCAAGGCGGCAATTATGTTTTGAGTGCCAAAATTCCCAAGGCCATCCAAGTTTTTATACCAGGTAAGATTTTCGCCAAATTTATTCGCCGAAAGAATGTCTAGGGTCCCATCTCCATCCACGTCTGCGGCACAAATAATTCGCGAACCATCGGCTTCCGTAGAAATAATTCGCTGTGGTCCAAATTGTGCCACACTTTGAAGACTACAAAAAACAATAGCGATTAGATATAAATATTTTTTCATGTCATTTTTGTAAAAAGACGACCCCATAATTTGAGGCCGTCTATTATTTTTCGGTTATCAATCTCCTGTTTTGTAAATCACGGTCTCTTCATCCACCCCATTCCCATAATTTGTCTCTATTTTGTAAAGCCCATTATCTAGGTTGTCTATCAATTCAGGATCTGTAATTTGTGTAGAGTCTTTTGGGGTTATAGTAACATTGGCATTTAAAATGTTATCGTTAAAACGAATTACCTTTCCACCCAATATAGGCGGGGTTTGATAATTATCATAGCACTTTTGGACAGAGGAAGCACCAAATGCTTGATCTATCTCATGGATAATTATTGCCGAATGGTTTGGATGGTATATCTGATTGTATAGAGTCAAATACTTATCTACATGTTTTACAACATGCCCAGACTCCACGCTAAAGTTTGTGTCACCGTATTCAGCAGGCTGAATGTATTCGCAGCAACATTCTATAAAGTCATAAGTAAATCCGGGCTGGAACATGGGCATTTGCCATGGTTGTACATGTGGGTAATACAGAGGGTAGCTGCCTTTATAGGGCTCATAAAGTGCTGCAAAGGTTGTGGCTGCAGCCCCAAATTCACCATACGAATCTTCAAGTATGGCCTCGTGCATTCTTATTTTTTGCCCAGTGGTAAATTTTTTGGAGTATTGGGGAGCAGCTGGGCTGTATGTCATGATGTTTTTTACATCAATTGGATAAATATCATATGGGTTTTCCTGGCAATCTTTTCCTGTTCCCGTATAAGCAAAAGTAACCGGGTCAATATATTTATATGGAATAGCCAAAGAATCTGCCTCTTCAGGGGTATATCCCATATCTCTTAGTTCCCAATAATGTTCATCCTTAAAGTCTGGCATAGCGGCAGTATCGGTAATACTATCACCTCTTTTATTAGCATTATAATGTTGGTTAGCAGGGTCTCTCGTCACATGTTCACAAGCATTATCGTGCCAATTAACAAAGGTGTGTTTTAAATTAAGACAATGACCTGTTTCATGATTAAGTAAAGGATGGCTATTTATAATGCTAAATCCATTCATTACTAGGCTGGTTTTTTTTCTTGCCTCTGCCGCACCTGCAAATCCTGTAGTTGTATAAGGCACATAAATATTAAAAGCATCTGCTTTTTTATAGTTATTATCACGTGCATACTCAAAAATGTTAGGCGCGGGTGGATATAATTCAGAACGATCTATTGCATAATACTTCTCGGAATCAAAAAAATCCATTCCATAATATTTAAAAAAGATACCGAAAGGATTAAATTCGATATTCATTTTAGCTACTGCAGAAAGGGCAGTATTTTCTGTTAATGGAAATGCGCTGTTGCCATTTTCATCGTTAATTCCCCAAAAGAAAACATTAAAAACAACTGGTGTAAAATTCTCTAATGTTGGGATGTCATCAGCAAAACTATATGCCCCAGGTTGGCTTGGTGCGGTGCCATCCGGTGTTGCGCAAATAAATTCTTGCTGTGCGTTCATAAAAGGTACATTTAGAATAAATGTACAAAAAAGTAATCTGAAAAATAATTTGGTTTTCATAATAACAGTATTTAGTTAAACAATAATTTAATTAGCTAAATAACTGGGGAGGAATTTAAATGTACAAAAAAATAATTTACAATCGACAAGCCAATCAATTATTCCGACAATTAACCTCCATATTAATATAACATCATAAAATTACGTTAACTTTTTAAGTCGTGTCCCAATTGCGATTCACAAACTCACAAATTCACAAACTCATCCATTCACAACGGACCAAAATATAAGTGTAAACACGTATTTTCTTACAAAACATAATTCCTTAATTTTAAGATAGTAATAACTTAAACCATAGAAATCATGGCAAAACAAAATGAAACAGGCCACGCAATAAACGTGGACAACTTTTACGAACTAATCCAGTTTGTAACCACCTATGGCGCCACTTACAACCCCATGTTGGACGCCCTCAAGATCCCACAGCTCACCGCACAGCACACGGCAGGGCTAAACGCACTTCAAAGCGTAACAAACCAAGTAACAAGCTACAACAACACCGTGAATTTACGCATGGAAGTTTTCGCCCCCTCAAAACCCTTGGCAACCCGCGTCATAAACGCTTTAGAAACCTCTGGCGCATCAGCAGACGTTATTAAGGATGCAAAAACCATAAACCGCAAAATACAGGGCAAACGCGCAAAAACCATCACAGAACCACTGCCCTCAAACAACCCACCGCCCGAAAACATCAGCGCCAGTCAACAATCCTATGCACAAACCATAGAACACTGGGCAGCCCTCATTTCCCTCTTGCAATCCCAAGTAGAATACACACCCAACGAAGCAGCACTACAAACAATTACCCTGCAAGAAATGCACACCGCAATGATAGAGGCCAATGACAACGTAGCAAACGAGTGGGCGCTAATTTCAAACGTCCGTAACCAGCGCGACCAAGTACTCTACAACCCCGAAACCGGAATAGTAAAAACCGCCGAATTGGTAAAAAAATACGTAAAAGCACTATACGGTTCAAAAAGTGTAGAGTTCACCCAAGTCAATCACATACCATTCAGAACCATCAAAAGAGGCTAAAACTCTCTAAGCCAACTCCCCAATTAATTTCTTGCCAACTCCCCAATGCTATTACCCCAAAAAAAGCTCCCCCCACAAAACCTCCTCCCAACTATAAGAAAACCCAACGCTCTTCAACAAAGTAGAAGGCTTAAGCAATAAGAAACCTCACCACCTTACAAAGAAAACTCCGCACTCAAGGAAGAAAACTCCGCACTCAAGAAAGAAAACTTCACACTCAAGAAAGAAAACTCCGCACTCAAGGAAGAAAACTTCACACTCAAGAAAGAAAACTCCGCACACGAGGAAGAAAACTCCGCACACGAGGAAGAAAACAATGAACTCGATGAAGAAAACTCCGCACCGCACTATCAATCCAAAATACACTACTGACAACCGACAACAGAGAACCGACAAAAGACAACCCACAACCATTTTTTCACTACCTTTCCAAAACAAAACTAAAACAACACCCAATGAAAAAGTTTTACCTTCTCATCTTAATCCTCACCACCCAATTCACCTTCGCCCAAATACGCTTTCAAAACATTCCCGAAAACGCAATCTATCCCGAAAGCAGAGCGGTTGAAACCATCACCGCAAACATAGCATATCAAGGTTATGACGAAACCCAACCCTATTTCGGCCAAGGCGAATATGAAATCTATTTAGACAACGTGGATGGCGTCCTGGACAAACCAATCATAGTCCTAGATGGTTTTGATCCGGGCGATTCCCGTGATATTCCCGGTCTTTATGCAAGCTTAAGTTTTGATGGACAAAACATGGCAGACATTCTTCGCGACGAAGGTTTTGACATTGTAATTCTCAACGCTCCCCTTTATAATACGGGAGGAAAAGATATTGACGGCGGCGGCGATTATATTCAGCGGAATGCAATGGTTTTGATAGCAATGATTCAGCAATTAAACGCGGATAAAGTTGGCGATAACGAACTTGTAGTATTAGGCCCAAGTATGGGAGGACTAATTGCTCGCTACGCCCTTTCATATATGGAAGATAACAGCTTAGATACAGAAACACGTCTCTACATTTCGTTTGATTCGCCACATCGGGGAGCAAACATTCCCATCAGTCTTCAATATTTGATAAACTATTTCGCAGACCAAGTGGGTGATGCCACGGCACAACAAGTTGTTGACCAATTGTTGAATTCCCCAGCAGCCAAGGAAATGCTTACAGATCATTTGCTCGGCCATCTTTTGGCGGGATCAACGTATGAGCAAGACCCAACAAAAGTATTGCCCTTGGGCGCTCCCAATTTCAGAAACGAATTCCAGGCAGAATTGGACGCATTAGGTTTCCCCAACAACGTAAGAAACGTAACAATGATAAACGGCGCCGGTAACGGAACAACCACGGGAAGTCCCGGAATTACAATTGTTGACACCAACCTTGAAATTGACGCAACTACCGATGTAGATGTAGCGTTAAAATTTACCCCAGCTGCAAACCAAACCAATACGGTTACCGATGTTACCGTTAACTTTTTTGGTTTTCCTATAAGTACCTTTCAAACTACTTCGCAGGCGTCAAGCAGTAGCGATGGAGTAGATAGCGCTCCCGGTGGAACGGGAAGCATCAGCGATGCCCTTGGCGATGGCGGCGGCAATCAAGTTCTGATAGATTTCATCAATGCCCTGCAACAGGATTTGTATTCCTTTATTCCCACAATGAGTTCCTTGGCGATTGACAATCCAGATTGGTTCGCCACGCCCAATATAGCAAATTCTCCGTTTGTAAATTTCTACATTCCAGACACAAACGAAGACCACGTAACGGTTACGGCGGCAAGCGCACAGTTCGCTTTAGATGAAATTAGAAATGGAACGATAGGAATTTCAGAAAACCAATTGGACAATCAATTCGTTCTTTCCCAAAACCCAGTTTCAAACAGTATCAAAATTAAAGTTCCATTGAATACTGCAAACAATAAAGTAACCACCTCGGTCTTCAGCATTACAGGACAGAAACTGATGGAGCAAACCTGGACCGCACCACAAGGAGAAATTACTTGGAACCAAAACTTAGCAGGCGGAATCTATTTGTTGAAACTGGACAATGGAATTTCAACGCAAACCATAAAGATGGTTGTTCAATAACGAGTGTTTTTAATGAAGAAATGCGCAATCGCAATTGTAGTTGGCTTGGGAATTCTTTCGTGCGCACCAAAGAAAGAAAACACAATAGCCATAGATGTGCTGTTAATCCCTTTGGAAGCAATGTATGCACAATCGCTTCAGCTAAATGCGCTTATAAATAAGAACAACCCGGAAGCCATAAAGCTCGATGAAAACCATGTGCCACATATCACACTTTTGCAATGCTTCATCTATGAAAGTGATTTGCCAAAGGTGAACAAAGCTTTGAAAGGATTATTTAAAACTATTGCGAAGGATTCACTAAAAGCCGAAAGCCTTTTTTACAGCAAAGACAAGGGAGAAAGCTTCGCAATGGTTCGTGTTGAAAAGACGCAGTTATTGGAAATCCACAAAAAGGCTATCGAACTTGTAAAACCTTACATTGTAAAAAACGGTTCCGAAGCATCCTTTGTGCAAAACCCAGACGGCAGCCCCATCAGTGAGTCAACGGTAGATTATGTTCCCAATTTTGTGGAGAAGTACAGTTATGAAAACTTTGATCCACACATTAGCCTTGGGGTAGCACAAACCATACTCTTGGACAGCCTTGCACAACATGTTTTCAAACCAATTCAATTCAGGGCCCAATCGTTAAGCCTTTATCAATTGGGCGATCACGGAACTGCGCAAAAATTACTTTGGAATTCGGATTAAATTAAAGCCATTTTTTTCAAGGTTTATTTAGAGGGAAATCTCTGTGCAACTCTGTGTTTCTCTGTGTATCTTTGCGTAATAACACACATACAATGAAAATGGATTATACAGCAAAGATGCTTCGCGATGACGCGCTAAAAGGAAAAACAATAGTAGTAACCGGCGGCGGAAGCGGCTTGGGAAAGGCAATGACCACCTATTTTTTAGAATTGGGAGCCAATGTAGTAATCACTTCCCGCAACATAGAAAAACTGCATACTGTTAAAGAAGAACTGGAAGCCGCAACCGGTGGAAAAGTACTTCCCGTACAATGCGACGTCCGTAATTATGACGAAGTGGAAGCAATGGTAGCGGCTTCGGTAAAGGAATTCGGAAAAGTAGATGTTCTTTTGAACAACGCCGCAGGTAACTTCATTTCGCCTACGGAAAGACTTTCAGCGAATGCTTTCGACACGATAATAGACATCGTTCTAAAAGGAACAAAAAATTGCACCCTCGCCTTCGGAAAGTATTGGATTGAGAAAAAGGAAACCAACAAAACCGTTTTAAATATTGTTACAACTTATGCTTTCACAGGCTCTGCATACGTTGTGCCAAGTGCTACGGCAAAGGCTGGCGTATTGGCAATGACGCGTTCGTTAGCGGTAGAATGGGCAAAGTACGGCATCCGATTTAACGCCATCGCTCCGGGACCATTCCCAACAAAAGGAGCTTGGGACAGATTGCTTCCGGGCGATTTAAAAGAAAAATTTGATCCAGCGAAAAAAGTGCCGGTTAAACGCGTGGGGGAACACCAAGAATTGGCAAACCTGGCAGCTTATTTGGTTTCAGACTTTTCAGCATATATCAACGGCGAAGTAGTAGTAATAGACGGTGGCGAATGGCTAAAAGGCGCTGGGCAAATGAATCTTTTAGAAGAAGTTCCACAGCAAATGTGGGATATGCTGGAAGCGATGATCCGAGAAAAGAAGAAAAATTAAATTCCAAATAGCTAGCGCCAAATTCCAAAAGTTTTTAAAATGATTTTTTTAAATACTTTTGGAATTTCCCCAAAGGGGCACTGTTGACTTCCTGTTAACAAAAATGATTTTCTATCCACATAATTAATTGTACTTTTAACGCCTAAAATCTCAAGTAAATTAATGGGTAAAATTATTGCAATTGCAAACCAAAAAGGAGGCGTGGGCAAGACCACGACCTCAGTAAATTTAGCGGCCTCACTGGGCGTTTTGGAGAAGAAAGTTTTACTTATTGATGCAGATCCACAAGCCAATGCCACCTCAGGATTGGGTATTGATGTGGAAAGTGTTGAAGTTGGAACCTATCAATTACTTGAGCACAGCGCCACGGCAAAGGAAGCCATCATTTCTACAAATTCACCAAATTTAGATTTAATACCGTCACACATAGATTTGGTTGCTATCGAGATTGAATTGGTAGATGTGGAAAACCGTGAATATATGCTGAAAAAAGCCATCGAAGGCCTAAAAGCAGATTATGATTATATACTTATAGATTGTGCACCATCATTGGGACTGTTGACTTTAAACGCATTAACGGCGGCAGATTCGGTATTAATTCCAATTCAGTGTGAATACTTTGCTTTGGAAGGCTTAGGGAAACTGTTGAACACCATCAAAAGTGTTCAAAAAATCCATAACTCAAGCCTTGATATTGAAGGGCTTTTGCTCACCATGTATGATCAACGTTTACGCCTTTCAAACCAGGTGGTAGATGAGGTGAGAAAGCATTTTGACGAAATGGTTTTTGAAACAATCATTCAGCGCAATGTGCGTTTAAGTGAAGCGCCCAGTTATGGCGAAAGCATTATCAGTTACGATGCCGCTAGCAAAGGAGCCGATAATTATTTAAGTTTGGCGCACGAATTAATTAAGAAAAACGAAAAAGAATAAATGGCGAAAGCGACCAAAAAACAAGCCTTGGGCCGCGGACTTTCAGCATTGTTGAATGACCCATCCAATGATATAAAATCTGTTGCGGACAAAAATGCCGACAAGGTTGTTGGCAGCATCGTGGAGCTGGATTTGGGCAGTATTGAAGTAAATCCCTTTCAGCCGCGAACCAGTTTTAACGAAGAATCACTTCGAGAGCTGGCTTCGTCTATTAAAGAACTTGGCGTAATTCAGCCAATTACGGTTCGTAAATTAGACTTCAATAAATATCAATTGGTAAGTGGGGAACGCCGTTTCCGCGCTTCAAAATTGATTGGCTTGGAAACCATTCCCGCCTATATTCGAATTGCGAACGATCAGGAATCTTTGGAAATGGCTTTGGTTGAAAACATCCAAAGACAAGATTTAGACCCAATTGAAATCGCACTTTCTTACCAACGTTTGATTGAAGAGATTAACGTTACCCAAGAAGAGCTGAGCGACAGAGTGGGGAAGAACCGTTCCACAATCGCTAATTATCTTCGTTTGCTTAAGTTGGATCCAATCATCCAAACAGGAATGCGCGATGGTTTCATCAGTATGGGCCATGGTCGTGCGTTGATAAACGTTGACGATTTAGGCGAACAGCTTGATATTTACGAAAAAATATTAAGCCAAAACCTGTCCGTTCGCGATACCGAAGCTTTAGTTCGGAATTTTAAAAACCAAGACCAAAAAGCTGTCCCACAAAAAGCGAGCGCACCTCCTTTCGCAAAAAAGGCGAAAAAAGAGTTGACAGATCTTTTTGAAACTTCGGTTGATGTAAAAGTTTCTAAGTCAGGCAAGGGACAGTTAGTAGTTCCTTTCAAAAATAAAGAAGACTTTGAGCGCATTTTGAAGCTAATCAAAAAGTGAGAAATAATTTTCTAAATATTTTTTTTTTAATCTTCGCCACATCACTGTTTGCGCAGACTACTGATTCCTTAACTGTAAAAAGAGAAGAAAGGGTAATCGTGGTGAACGATTCACTCCTAACAAAAGAAGAGTACAATCCATTGGCGCCCGCAAAAGCTGCGTTTTACTCCGCTGTGGTACCGGGATTGGGGCAAGTTTACAATAAAAAATACTGGAAAATCCCGATTATTTATGCGGGAATGGCAGCCGGATTATATTTTTACAAACAGCAGGATGATGATTACGACCGTTTTAGGGATGCTTATAAACGAAGACTGGCAGGCTATACGGATGATGAATTCCAAGGGATTTCGGACGACCGATTGATAAACGCCCAAAAATCCGCCCAAAAAAACAAAAGCATCAGCATTATTGTAACGGTAGCCTTCTATTTTCTGAATGTGATAGATGCCAATGTGGATGCGCATTTAAGACAATATGAGGTTAGTGATGATCTTTCACTTCAGCCCAATTTTGATTATAACCAATTTAATACAAAGCCACAGTACGGAATGTCGCTGACGTATCGATTTAAGTAGAATAAAGATGAAAGAATCAAGAATCAAGAAACAGGAGACAGTAGTAAGACAAGAAAGCTTATTTTTTTCAGTTACAGGCCTTCTGTCATCCGTCTTCCGTCATCAAGCATTCAATATATGAAAATAGCACTTCTCGGTTACGGAAAAATGGGCAAGACGATTGAGAAATTGGCTTTGGAAAAAGGTCATTCAGTGGTTTTTAAAAGCACCAGCGAATCTTCTGAAGGAAATTTTGAAGACGCTGAGGTGGCCATAGAATTTTCATCACCTGAAGCTGCCATTTCAAATATTTCAAAAGCATTGGAAGCTGGAATGCCAATCGTTTCTGGTACTACAGGGTGGCTGAAAAAATATGATGAAATGGTAAATTTATGTGAAAACCGTAACGGAAGTTTCATCTCTGCGTCCAATTTCAGTGTTGGGGTAAATCTCTTTTTCAGCATAAATGAATACGCCGCAAAGTTGATGGCTCCGTGGAAGGAATACACCGTTTCAGTTGAAGAAATCCATCACCTTGAAAAGAAAGATGCACCCAGCGGGACAGCAATCACCATTGCCGAAGGGATTTTAAAATACAGCGATAAAAAAGATTGGAAATTAAACACTTCCGAAGAAAAAAGTTTGAAAATTACAGCAAAAAGAGAACAAGACGTAAAGGGAACGCATATAGTTTCCTATGATTCCTCCATAGATACCATTTCGCTGAAACACGAAGCGCACAGTCGCGAAGGGTTTGCTTTGGGGGCCATTTTGGCTGCTGAATTTTTAAAGGATAAAAAAGGTATTTTTACAATGAAAGATGTGTTAGCTACCTAACCCCAACGGGAGAATATAGAGCAGACCCATTTTAATTTAGAGTTTAAAAATTTGATTATTAAAATTAACATTTTAAAAATTTCCTCTTGCTCCCCCTTCGGGGGCCGGGGGGCTTATTAATTATGAGTTGGACAGGTTGGTTTATATTTTTTTTAGTAGTTCAGGTAATCCATTTTGCCGGAACTTGGAAGCTGTATCAAGCAGCTGGTAGAAAAGCTTGGGAAGCTACCGTACCGGTATACAATTCAGTGGTTTTGATGAAGATCATCAACCGTCCGTGGTGGTGGACCATTTTGCTTTTTGTTCCTATTGTGAATTTGATTATGTTCCCAGTGGTTTGGGTAGAAACCTTGCGCAGTTTTGGGCGAAGCTCTACAACAGATACTATTTTGGGAATTGTGACTTTGGGCCTTTATATTTATTACATAAACTATACTCAAAATGTTACACATATAAAGGATAGAAGTCTAAAGCCGCGCACTTCAACCGGAGAATGGGTAAGTTCTATTTTATTTGCGGTAGTCGCTGCAACCATAGTGCATACTTATATAATGCAGCCGTTTACAATCCCCACTTCTTCTTTGGAAAAGACTTTGTTGGTTGGTGATTTCCTTTTTGTGAGCAAATTCCATTACGGTGCGCGTACGCCAATGACGCTCATTTCATTCCCGATGGTGCACGATACTATTCCGTTGGTTCACACAAAATCATATAGAACAGAACCTCAAATTCCTTATTTCCGATTACCGGGTTTTCAAGATATAAAGCGAAATGACATTGTGGTTTTCAACTGGCCAGTGGATACCGTAAATGCTTTTCAGCAGTACGGCGATGGTAAGTATTATTACAAGCCAATTGACAAAAAGTCTAATTATGTTAAGCGTTGTGTTGGTCTTCCGGGCGATTCATTGGAAGTACGCGATGGCTATGTTTTCATCAACGGAAAGAAAAATGAGTTGCCGGATCGCGCAAGAATCCAGTTTTCCTATGACGTGAAGGTAAACGGTCAGCTAAACCCTGAAATGTTACATAACCGTTATGACATTACCGATAGTTATGGCTTCGGAAATAGTACTTACCGATTTGCAGCTATTTCGGAAGAGTCTTTGAATATGCTTAAAAACAACCCAAATGTGGTTGAAATTTCGCGTCTTCACAGCGAAAAAGGACAATGGGGCGGAAACATTTTTCCAAACAATCATAACTATCCCTGGAATAATGATTTCTTTGGCCCTTTATATATTCCGAAGAAAGGCTCCACGGTTTCCATTACACCTGAAACATTGCCGTTGTACAAACGCGTGATTGAAGTTTACGAAGGAAGTGAACTTGGAATAGAAAATAAAATTTCACAATCTGGCACTGAAGTTTTGTTGAATGGAAAAACGATTACAGACTATACCTTCAAAATGGATTATTACTGGATGATGGGGGATAACCGTAACAACAGTGAGGATGCCCGAACTTGGGGCTTTGTGCCTTTTAATCATGTTGTAGGCAAACCTGTTTTTGTGTGGATGAGCTGGGATGGCATTAACAAAAAAGTGCGTTGGGAACGCCTTTTCACTACCGTTGGTGGTAGCGGGAAACCAGTTTCTTACTTGATGTATTTTGTGATTGTGGTAATTGGTTGGTTTGCCTTTGATTTTTATAGAAAAAGAAAAAAAGGAGCTAAAAAGTAAATAATTGTCAGGTTGAGCGCAGTCGAAACCTAAATAGTTCTCGACTGCGCTCGAACTGACACTAAGATTCTTATTCTGGAATCAATCTAAAAATTCCCTGTCCCTCCACGGCGATATAGATCAATCCATCCGGACCCATTTTCACGTTTCGCACCCGCCCAATATCCTGCACTATTTTTTCGCGATTAATAACTTTTTCGCCATCCAGTGTAAGCAATTCCACATAGGCGAATTTCAAAGAGCCAACCAATAGTTTTCCTTTCCATTGCGGGTATTTATCACTGGTAATAAATGCCATTCCGCAGGGAGCAATGGATGGAACCCAATAATAAATTGGGGGTTCAATTCCTTCTTTTGTGGTTTCATCGGTGATTTTTGTACCGCTGTAATTAACACCATAAGTAACCGTCACCCAACCATAATTAGCACCTTTTTTAACGATATTTATTTCGTCGCCGCCTTTTGGCCCGTGTTCGTGCATCCAGATTTTTCCAGTTTCGGGATGCTTCGCCATTCCCTGTGGATTGCGGTTTCCGTAGGTATAAATTGCTTTTTTGGCATTTGGTTCGTTGTAAAAAGGATTGTCCGTTGGGATGCTTCCGTCATCATTCAATCGGTAAATTTTTCCACCATCGCGGGTTATGTCCTGTGGATTTACTTCCCTTTCGCCTCGTTCTCCAATAGAAAAATAAACAAAGCCATTGTCATCAAATTCAATCCGTGAACCGAAGTGCTGTCCAGATGTAGTGTTGGGTTCTGCTTTGTAAAGGGTTTCAATATTTGTAAGCGAAGTGCCTTCCAGTTTACAACGCATTAAAGCAGTGTGTCCACCAGCGCCAGGGCCTTCTTCCGAAGCATAAGTAATATAAATCCACCCGCTTTCTTCATAATTAGGGTGCAATTCAATGTCCAACAAACCACCTTGGCCGCTGTTATAAACTGCAGGTACATTTGCTATTTCAGTCTTTTCGCCGTTTTTAAAGTGAATTAATCTACCATCTTTTTCCGTAATCAGCATACTGCCGTCAGGCAGCCAGGTCATTCCCCATGGATTGGAAAGATCTTTAACCACTTCGTCAATTTTATAGGATTGTTGTTCCGTTTTCAGCGCGACATCATTTCTCTTTTTTTGCTGGCTGCAGGACATCGAAAATGTCAAGAGCAGGAGAAATATAAATTTGAAGTTCATAATCTTTTTATTTTCAAAAAAGATACTGAAAATATGATATAAAAATTGAAGTGTATTGAAAATTTATGACGTCAAAAAACAATTATTACAGCATTTAAAAATAGAACGGATAATTTTTTTTCAAATATGAAAAAAAATCGTAACTTTTTTGACTCCTCAAAAAAAGTTTCCCTTTTTACTTAATTAACTCATAATCATTAATTTAAAGTTGAGTTCATTAATTTAATCTTACTTTTAATGTTCGTTCAAACTGTTGAATTCGAGCATTGTATACTCAATTTCAGTTTTTTGGCAAGAAAGACTAATCTGTTTTTTTAAATATAATCTAATACGCGATACTATGGAACCGATCAAAAAACTTGTAGTTTATGGTAAAAAGGAAACCGACGAAGACGGAGCTGTTGTTTATAATTTGCAAGCCAGCAATAGGGATGTTTCCAGTCAACACGAAATACAGCTGGAGACAAATGATAAGTTGCTGGAGTTGGTTCTTGACGATGGTACTTCCTGGATGTGCGACGCCTCAACTATGCATGAGGTTTTTCCAGAGCTTGACCCGGCTCTAAAACCACCCGGCAGCCGCGATATGCAGCCCGATGTTTTTGTAATGCCCGATTCTGTTGAGGCACCTTCAACTGAAAGGGGGATTATTGGTAAAATTGCGGTAAAACTTTTAAAAGTATTCGCTAAGAAGACCGTAGGGAATGGAGTGGCAGCACTCTCAAAAAAACTGGAAGACAAACATTTGCAAAATGAAATTGACATTAACGTACTTCCAAAAAACTTTTTGGCTACAGGCGCAGCCCTGTTCACCGTTGATAAGGATTTTAAATTTGGGGTCTTTGATGGAAAACCTTCCAATAGCCCCTTTTTTCTATTTATCCACGGAACAAACTCAGATACATTCGGAGCATTTCAGGATTTAAAATCTTCTGCGGCTTGGAACACGCTCCACCAAATTTACGGTAAAAACGTGCTCGCTTTTCAACATAGAACCCTTACGGAAAGCCCTTTGCTGAATGTCGTGAAACTTGCCCAAATGCTGCCCGATAATTCCGTGGTGCATATGCTTACACATTCCAGAGGTGGAATAGTGGGTGATATTTTAAATAAATACAGTAATAACAATGATCAATCTTCCATAGGGTTTACCAGCCAACACATTGCATTGCTCGAAAAGGAAGGCCATAGGGAGGAAGATATTGAGAATATTGAGGCGCTCAACAAAATTTTTAAGGATAAAAAGATTACTGTCGCCAAATTTATTAGGGTTGGCTGTCCTGCCGCTGGAACGAAGCTGGCTTCAAAAAGATTGGACCATATCCTGAATGTCTTTTTTAATTTAATAAACATTGCAGGAGGGGCGTTTGGCGATATTTTAAAAGAACTGCTTTCCGCAGCCGTTGAGAGCAAGGATGATGTACATGTACTTCCGGGCTTGGAGGCACAAAGACCGGAATCACCTTTCATCAAAATATTAAACGACCCATCTCCGGAAACCGCTATTAATGGGAAACCTTTGGCGATTATTTCGGGCAATGGAAGGGTAAGCTTTTCGGGGCAAGGACTTTTTGTAATCCTCGGGAAATTGTTCTACTGGCAACGTAATGATTTGGTTGTGAATACAGATTCCATGTATTTAGGGGCAAAACGCAAAGACAACATTCAATATTTCTTTGACCAAGGCGCCGATGTAAACCACGTAAAATACTTTGAAAATGACAAGACTCGGGAAGCAATAGAGTTGGTTCTTAAAACTGCAGAAGGGGAACTCATTCCAGGATTTAAATGCATTGCACAGGATGAAATTCCAGGAAGCGATAGGGCTCTAGTGGAATCTGGCGAACTGTATCCTTCCCCATGGCCACCTTCAGGTACAAAACCTATTGTAATTATGCTCCCAGGAATCATGGGCTCCAACCTATCACAAAAAGATAAGGAAATATGGCTCCATTATGGCCGTATACTTAGCGGAGGACTCATAAACCTTGGGTATTCCAATGTGAACAAAATTGTTGCTGATTCCGTGGTAAAAACGTCGTATTACAAACTTTATAAGTGGTTATCGGCCAAATATGATGTGGTAGTCTATCCTTTTGATTGGCGTAAACCACTCCCCGAATGTGCGAGTGAATTCAATATAAAAATTAAAAGTTTGCTTAAAGTAGGACA
>JAPKFY010000048.1 GCA_026646335.1 Aequorivita sp.
ATCGGTGGATGCGGACGGATACTCGCTTGAAGGGAGCGTGGCTTGTCGGGCGCTGCCCGGATTCGATCCGGTCGAGCACCCGCGGATCGGTTTTTTCGTCATCGTGGAGGATAGCGAACTGGCGTTGAGTTATAGCTATCGTTGCCAATATGAATTTGAGGATTGTGAAATAGGCAAAAAACTGATTGACAAGCTCGAAAAACAATTTCCAAATAATGAGGACATCAAAGCAGTTAAGGCCATTTTTGTGCATTGGGGAGCATAAAAAAAGGTATTAAAAGGAATTTTAACGTTTTAAATACATTTCATCACTTTTTCAACCATTAAATCACATTTATGATTGCCAAATTCAAAGATGGAAGCGTCATGGGTTGTTTTGAAGAGTTCTTCCTTTAGTAAATTTTTGGCGCGGTGTAGGCGCACTTTCACATTGCTATCGGTGAGTTTCAGACACGCTGCGATCTCTGGATTACTCAAGCCTTCCACTTGCTGAAGCACAAAAACTACTCTGTATTTTTCTGGAAGACGGTCCACAGCTTGTTCCACCAAAGCACGGGTTTCAGTCTTTATGGTTTGTTTTTCTGGATTCATATTGTTTGTATCTGGCAGTTGAAAAACGTTTTCCAAACTTTCCGTTTTTCCGTAATTTGTTACTAGCCTTTTATTTTTTCGTATATGCTGCAATGCTTCATTAATGGCTATTCTGATAAGCCAAGTGGAAAAGGAAGATTGATTGTTGAATTGTTGCAATTTAAGATATGCCTTTACATAAGCATCCTGCATAATATCCCGAACATCATCTTCGGAATGGATATAACTTCTTATTACTCTAAAAAGACGTTGGTTATATCTTCGCAACAAAATCTCGAAAAGTTCCTTCTCACCTTCCAACACACGTTCCACTACTTTGGAATCGGACAATTTGGTCAAGGCGAATCTGTCTGGTTGTATCGCATTCATATTGTGTTTTTCTTTTTAGATGCCATAACTCGTTTAAAGTTACAAATTTTTGTAACCGTTGTTTTTTAAAAACATCTAAACCATAGAACTTAAAATAAAAAAACTATGACAACAGTAGCAAACAGTATCGAAATCAACAAAATACAAACCCTTATGAAATACGTCTTTGTGATTGTGCCAATTGTGGCGGGTCTGGACAAATTTTTTAACATTTTAGTGCAATGGGATACTTATCTTGCACCTTCCACTTTAGAGGCGCTTCCGTTTAGCGGAGCAACATTTATGATGATTGTTGGCGTAATAGAGATTATTGCCGGAGTCATCGTGCTTACCAAAACACGGTTGGGCGCATACATCGTGTCAATCTGGTTATTGCTTATCGCCCTGAGCCTCCTATTTACTTGGCATCACCCAGACGTGGCCGTGCGCGACATAGTGATGGCCATATCTGCATTTGTTTTGGCAAAGTTGAGCGCTCCTGAAATTAAAACATACTAATTCCCTCATTCCAATTTTCCTTTGTGTTTTTAAAATCTTCTCTATCGTTTTAAATTGCGGTAGGGAAGATTCTTTTTTAACGTAATCTAAGTTGGCTTTAATACTGAATAAATGATTTCGGATCCCATCAGAAATGGAAAATATATTCAAATAAATGTCCAATTATAGTCATAGAAAAAAAATAATCGTAAATTTAGAATCAACAAACAACCCATTTTCATAAAATGAAACGACTATTACTCAGTGTAGTATTAGCTTGCGTTTCGTGGAGTAGTCTTCCTCAAACTCCTTCTCAGACACAAGAAGACACGCTTAAAAGTTCCACTTTGGATATAGTTCCAATAGTTGAAGACACCCTACAGCAATACGAAAACTTCAAAAAAACAATTCAGCTTTCCCAAAAAAACAAGGATTTTAATACCCTTGGTGAAGCTTACATCGGTTTGGCAAAATGGCACGAAGACCATACAGTGTTAGATTCATCTATAGTTTATCTTCAAAAGGCTATTGCTGTTTATAAGAAGCAAGACGAGTCAAAATCTTTGGCAAATACCTACCTTTTATTAGTAGCTAATTACAGTGGTACAGCAGAATATGATAAAGCTTCAGAAGCCGTTTATAAAGCGCTAGCCATTTATGAAGAAATTGGCGACCAACGTGGTGTTGCGCAATCTTATACGAAAATAAGTGACTTGCTATATTATTCTGACAGTTATGCCGAAGGCGCGGAATATTGTAAAAAAGCAATCGCCATCCAAGAAAAATACGGCTATGAGGAAGACATGGCGCTCTCCTATCGCCGACTTGCTGAAAACCAGCTTTTTTTAAGCAATCTGGAAGAAAGCTTGGCAAGCATGAATCGGGCCATCGATTTATACAAAAAAGTAGGTATCATCGATGCCCCACTTTTGGCCTGTTACAATGGCCGCGGGAATATTTATAAATATATGGAACGCTATGACGAAGCCATTGCCGACTACAACAGGTGTTATGAGGGCGCAAAAGAGATAGGGCTGGAACGTTACATGATGCCGCCTACCGCCAATATAGGCCACGTTTATATTCTACAAGGAAAATATGCCGAAGCCCTACCCTACAACCTTAAGGCCATAGAAATTATGAAACGCATTGGCAACACCAAAAACCTTTGGGAAAACTATATGCATGTTTCCAATATTTACAGCAAATTGGGCGATTATAAAAATGCCTTGGAATATCACGAGCTATATGAACAAGGCCATTCGGAATACCTCAACACCATTATTGCGCGGAAGGATAGCGAACTGCAAGTAAAATATGAAACGGCGCAAAAGGATATGGAAATTCTGGACCAAGAGGCAAAAATTTCGCAACAGCGAAAAACACAAATCCTCTATATTGGCATAGCCGGATTGCTTACCGTTATTCTCTTCGGAATGTATTTTACATTGAAGAACATTCGCAAAAAACGAAAGGCCCTTTCCCTATTGAATGTAGAACTGGATGCCAAAAACAAACAGAACGAACTGCTATTAAAAGAAATTCATCACCGCGTAAAGAACAACCTGGAAATGGTGAAAAGTCTTATCGCTTTACAATCGTCTAAACTGGAGGATGGTGCCAGTAAAGAAGCCATGCTAGCCAGCCAAAATCGCGTTCAGAGTATGGGCATTATTCATCAAAAATTGTATCAAGGAACCAATCTAGGCGCAATTGAAATGAAGGATTATTTCGTGAATTTAGGGGAAGGCATTTTAGATACTTTCAATGCGGAAGACAAAGTGAAAATTGAATGTGCGATGGACGACCTCAACCTGGACGTAGATACAGCAGTACCCATCGGACTTATTGTGAACGAGCTTTTAACCAATTCCCTAAAATACGCTTTCCCAGACGGGGTAAAGGGGCAGATTAACATTAGCCTTACCCAAAGAGATAACGATCTTTTACTGAAAGTTTCAGACAACGGCATCGGTAAAACGGAAGGTTCAAAACCAAAAGGGACCGGTTTTGGCACGCAACTGATACAGCTGCTCACCCAGCAGCTGAATGGCACTATTTCGGAAGACCACAAAAACGGAACCGCGGTGGTTTTCAACTTTAAAAATTTCAAAATAGCTTAATGGAAAGAGCCGTAAAAATATTGATTGTGGAAGATGAAATGGTCATTGCGGCAAATATCTCTTTACAGCTCAGCGAACTGGGTTATGAAGTAACGGGAATTTTGCCCCGCGGGGAAGAAGCCCTTGCGCACGTAAGGGTAGAAATACCAGATATTGTCTTGATGGATATTCAGCTAAAGGGAAAGATGGACGGGATTGAAACTGCACAGCTAATGCAAGTTGATTACAACATACCCGTAATTTATCTCACCGCAAATACCGATGATGCGCACTTTAACCGCGCCAAAGAAACACATCCATATGCCTTCATTTCTAAACCCTTCAAAAAGCTGGATCTGCAACGCGCCATTGAACTTACGGTTGAAAGAATACTATTGGAAAAATCTCCAGAAAATTTCGAAAAAGAAAATGGTTCTGAATCCAACACTTTAAATGGAAATACCCCAGATTTCATTTTGAACGACCGGATTTTTATTCGGCATAATGAAAAAATGCTGAAAATAGACATCCAGGACATTCTTTACATTGAAGCAGACCGCAATTATTGTCGTATTTTTTCACAAGGCCGTGAATATCTTTTGGTAATGACCTTAAAGGACCTTGACGAAAAACTTCCGCAGAAACATTTCCTTAGAATTCACCGAAGCTACATCATCAATCTTTCCCAAATAGACGAAGTGGCGGGCACACACGTGGTCATTTCAAAAAAAGCAATCCCGATGAGCAAAGCCACGCGGGCGGAACTTCTTAAGCGGCTGCAAACCATTTAACAATTCAGAATTAATTTCCCCTTCGGCAAATAAAAACCCTTCTTCGGACAGTTTTAAAGGCTGTTCGTCCTAAATCGTTTTTCCTTCTTCTTGATTGTCTGTTACTTAGACCCACTCCCCACAACATTTGTTTCACAATTAAACTTTCAATTATGAAAACGATACTTTTTATGGGGTTTGCAACGGCTCTTTCATTAACCACTTGCGAACAAGACGAATACTACGCACACCCTTAACCAGAACTAATAACTCATAACCCAGTAAATGAGGCCTATTATATGAAGGAAAGAATCCAGAAAGAGATCGGTTTTTCGGATTGCCTAAAAATTACCACAGACTTGAACCAATTAAAAACACACTCAAAAAACATCGCAAAAAATTAACCGTGAAATTTAATCAGAATAGCATACTACTAATCAATTTAAACATTCAAAATCATGAAAAAACTAATCTTTTTAGGACTTGCAATAGTCCTTTCGTTAAATGCCTGTCAGCAACAGGAAAAGCGTTACACCCAGCAATCGCCAGAAATAGACACTTATAAAAAAGTGATTGAAGCTTATGATAAGCAAGATTGGGAAGCAATGGCTAGCCATTATGCAGATACCGCAAAAATAATGAATAATGTAACAGAAAAGGAAGCTCAAACCCTAGCAGAATTGGTTGCTAATGATAAAGAAGACGCCGCTCTCTTTTCAAGTTGGGAATATGTAGACGACCAATCTGAATATGAAATGGTTCTAGACGACAAAGGCAAAACATATGTAAACTTTTGGGGACTCTGGAAAGGAACCCTAATAGCCAATAATAAAACGTATACCATACCAACTCACATTACTGCCCAATTTGTTGATGGCAAAATAGTAAAAGAGTTTGGCTATTGGGATCTTTCAAAAATTATGCTGGATTTACAAGCAATGCAACACGCAGACACAACAGCTGTGGGTAATACAAAAAATCTATAAATTAAATAATGAAACAGATGAAAGTTAACGGATACGCAGCCAGTGGGCCAAAAGCAAAACTAACGCCTTATTCTTATGAATTAGGAGCGATAGGTCCTGAACAAGTTGATATTAAAGTTTCCTATTGTGGCATTTGTCATTCAGATTTAAGTATGATAAATAATGAATGGGGAATGACTCAATATCCCATTGTTCCTGGCCACGAAATAATAGGAGAAGTAATAGCTGCAGGTAATGCGGTTAAAAATGTGAAGGTTGGAGATAAAGTAGGATTGGGGTGGATGTCATCTTCCTGCATGAGTTGCGAGCAATGTATGGACGGGCACCACCACCTCTGCTCTCAAAGTGAAGCTACCATTGTAGGTAGAAACGGTGGATTTGCCGATTATGTTCGTGGGCATTGGTCCTGGGCCATTCCGCTTCCAGCTGCTATAGATATGAGTAAAGCAGGGCCCCTGCTATGTGGAGGGATTACAGTTTTCAACCCAATAATATTAGCTGGTGTAAAACCCACAGATAAGGTTGGCGTCATCGGAATTGGAGGATTAGGGCATATGGCTATCAAGTTCTTAAAACATTGGGGATGTGAAGTGATTGCCTATAGCTCAAACCCAGATAAAAAGAAGGAAATCTTAAATATGGGAGCCAGCCAAGTAATCAATTCAACAGCTCCTGAAGAATTAGAACGCATCGCTGGAAAACTAAATTTTATTCTCAATACCACTAATGTAACATTGGATTGGAGTTCGTATTTGACCGCATTGGCACCGAAAGGAAAATTTCATACCGTAGGAGCTGTATTGGAGCCAATGGCAATTCCTGCATTCAGTTTGATGTTGGGCGAAAAAACAGTTGGAGGAAGCCCGATAGGCAGTCCTGCATTAACTAAAACCATGCTAGATTTTTGTGTAAGACACAATATTTATCCAGATGTTGAGGAATTCCCGATGGCAAAAGTAAATGAAGCAATTGAACACCTAGAAAACGGGAAAGCGCGATTTAGGATAGTATTGAAAAATAAATAATTATTTAGCCAAACCCTGCCGAGAAAAACAATACCGGAGTAATACTCCATAAGGCCCGACAGGCATTGCTCGTGAGGAGGCAACCAACCTGTTGGGTCTTTATAAAAATCCCCTTTTAAATTAAAAGCCAACCGTCTTTACGGGAATACATTATGAAAACAGTAGGAATAATAGGAGGTTCAGGCTTTATAGGAAGCCACACAACTCATATATTTTTAAAAGAAGGATACAACGTAAAGGTATCTGTTACCGATATTAAAAAGAGTGAAAAATACCAACATCTTTTCAATCTTGAAAATACGGACAACCTCAACATAAGTGCGGTAAGAGTAGAAGATTTGGGAACGTTGAAAGATTTTATCAGCGATTGCGAAATTGTTGTACACGGCGGCACGCCCTTTCAACTGGATGTAAAAGATCCGCAAACAGAACTTTTTGATCCTACAATTAAGGGAACGGAAAATTTTTTGAAAGCAATAAGCGAAACTCCTTCAATTGAAAAGGTTGTTTTAATTGCTTCGGTGGCAGCTTATAATACCAATTTTCCCCTTCCGGCAGGAAGTAAAAACCCGAATGATACTTTCAACGAAAAGGATACCCCTTTTATGAGCGAGGAAAGCCATCCGTATGCACAGGCAAAATTTCTTGCCAATCAAACGGTGGAAAAATTTATAAAGGAAAACCCAAAGCTTTCTTTTGAAATCATTTCAGTCTCACCGGTTGGGGTTATGGGGAAATCTTTATCAAATAGGGAAGATTCAACTTCAACGGGGCTGCAATTTCTATTTAAAAACAAAATTGCCCCCAATCCATTTGTGCAAATGCTCTATGACATCAATGCGGAAATGGCCATAGTAGATGTTAGGGATGTTGCGGAAGCCATCTTCAAAGCTGCTACGACTTCCGGTTTGCACGGTAAAAACTATTTGTTGAGCAGCGAAACCTATTCGGTTAGCGACATGAACCTGATGCTTAACCACCAAGCCCCAAAAAACAAAGCAAGTGTAGTTTATGAAAACACTTTGGCAATCAACGATTTGGGAATGAAATTCAGACCTGTTCAAGAAACATTAAACAATTATTCAAAGTAAAATCAAACAGAATATTAACCAAGTAAATACATAAACAATGAACAATTCAATGAAAAATCACGAACACCAAACAAACAGTATTTGGACCGTGAGTAGAACAACAATTCTATCGGTAATGATGCTAATTGCTTGCATTACCTATTCGCAAAAAAAGAATGGAACTATTTACATAGACCATCCGGCAATTACCACAGTGGAGGCTATGACACAAGCTTTTGTTAGTGGAGATTCAGACAAGGTAGCCAGTTATCTGGCCGATGATTTTAAGGCCTACAATGGCACGAGTACCGACCCAAATGACAAGGGGCAAGACAAAGAAAGCTTTTCAAAATCTGCAAAAGGTTGGAATGACGCTCTTGATTATTTTTCAATAAGCCGCTCCCCGGGTGCCTATCCTGATGCATTGGAATACAAAGACGACAACCAAAAAGATGTGATGTGGGTACAGACTTGGGAAGACATGAAAGGTGTTCACAAAAAAACAGGTGTTAAGGTAAACCAACCTATGCACCGATTATTCATAGTGAATAAAAACAATAAAATACAAACCATTATAACCTATAGCAACGCCAATATTGGTTCGGAAATTCGCCAAAGTTATTCCGACAGGAAAAATGGTACTATCTACAACCATCACGAAAATATAAACACCGTTCGTAAAATGATTTATGCCATAGAGTTCAATGATTGGGACAAAGTGTACAGTTTTTATGATAAAGATGTACGGTTCATAGATTCCAGCTCACCCACAATGGAAAGCATTTCATTAACGGAACAAAAAGCCTTAGACAAAAAGATTTTAGAAAAATATGATGTTGCCAGCATTGATATGGTAGGTTATCCTGATTATTTGCATTACGAAATGGGAGATCAGGGTTTAGTACAATCTTGGTGGAATATAAATTTTGTTCGCAAATCTGATAAAAAAGCAATTGTACTGCCCATATTTTATATTATGGATTTCAATAATGAAGGAAAAATAACTTCGGAAACGGCCTATTACAATGCAAAAATATTGGATTAGACTCCCCGAGTTATTCACTATAAACTCCCCAGTTAATTGAAAAAAACAATTCAATACTAATCAGTTTCCGCCCAAGGCGGAGACACAAAATAAAAATCATGAGGAAATTAATTTTTACAATGCTTTTGTTGCCACTATTGGCAATATCGCAAAACAGTACCGAATACGGCGTATTCGAAAATGCAGTATTAACGCCAAATCCCGCTCAAGTAACGCAGTTTGAGGCAGGGCTCGCGGCTCACAACAAAAAATATCACGCAGAGGGCGCTTATGGAGCAGATGTATTTTGGATTTCTAGCGGTCCCAACGCCGGCAGTTATTTATGGAGTATGGGGCCAACCCCTTGGAGCGCAATGGATAAACGGCCCGCACAAAAAGATGGCCACGATGCAGACTGGAACAACAATGTGCTAAAATACATGATGCCCGAAGGCGGCCAAACCTATTGGAAAGCAATTCCTGAAGCATCACGATTTGCAAAGAATATGACCATTAAAAACCTTGTGGTGGACATTTATGATGTAAAGCGCGGAAAAATGAAAGACGCTATGGCACTGGTAGAAAAAATACACAAGGTTTACACCGAAAAACTTCCAGGCGAGACCTACGGAATTTACACCAATGAATTTTCCAGTACTAAGGAAGGTCAGGATCTTGCCGTAGTTTCTTTTTACGAAAATATGGGAGAGTTTAGCCAAGACAGTGGGATGGACAAAAAATTTGACGAAGTGTACGGCAAAGGAAGTTGGGACCAGTTTTTAAAAGATTGGTATAATGTTACCGACGGTAGCGAAAGTGAACTTTGGATTTTTCGTCCAGATTTGAGCGGCACAAATGGCGAGATAAATGTTGCTCCAAAAAAATAGGCTTTTAAAGAAAAGTGTGCGGTGTGGCATTGTCGCGGCGTACATTTTTCACTTTAAGGTATTCATCTAAAAAACATAGTTATGAAAACTGGCGAAACACAATGGAGCAAGGAAGAACTGAAAACCTATATTTTAATCCTCTGCGCAAAGGCTGATAAAATAGAAGTCGAAGAAGAGATTACACTCATAAAAACCAAAACATCCAACGAAGTTTTCGATAAAATGTACCGTGAATTTCAAAATAATGATGAAGATGAAAGCCTTGAAAAAATCCAGGATGCCTTGGAGCGGCACCAATACTCTGAACTGGAGCTGTGCGAACTAAAAAATGAAATTCAGCAACTCTTTGCGGCTGACCGCAAGATACCGATGTCTGAAAGCAACCTGGGAAGGATTTTGGAGAATATTATTTATTGAAGTCGAACTAAGTTAAATATCAAGCTTATAACTAATAAATAAAAAATCGAAAAGAAATGAATTTAAAAATACACATCCTAATATCTTTTCTGTTGCTGGGGATTATTTCGGTCAATGCCCAAAACAGTGACCCTCATGGCGACCATGAATCGGCTATCACTGGCATGCCTTCGGAAAAAGTATTGATGGTTTTGGATATTGCGGTGAACGACTCACTTCAATACCAACAGTATCGTTTAAAAGTGGAACCGCTTATTGAAAAATATGGCGGAATCTATTTGGTGCGTTCTGGCGGAATGGCCTTTGATCCAGATCCGGACCGTAAAGTGATTCCCGTGGAAGGATACTGGACCCCCTACAGATTTATTATCGTGCAATGGGATTCCATGGAAGCGCTACAAAATTTTACAACTTCGGAAGAATATAAAACCGTGGCGAAAATTCGGGGAAATTCAGCATCTACAAAATCGATTATTGTAAGGAAATATAATTGAAACAGAAAAAGGATAAAAACTTAATTTATAATTCAGCAGAATTCAAATCATTACAAAAATGGCAACAACTTTTAATTATTGTTTTTTGATAAGCCTTGCCTTCAGCTTGATGAATATAAATCATGCTATTGGTCAAAATTCCGATGCAATGAAAAAAACACAAGCAACAAACAAAACAGTGAAAATTTACACCCAAGACGAAGCGGATGTAAAAGCAACCATTGAACAATTTCTAATTGTGGCAGGTAATTACAATTTGGATGCCATGGCAAATATGATGTCAGACAAAGCAAGTCTCGCAATCGCAAGATTAAGGGACGGCAAATGGACTACCGAAACCATGTTAATAAGTGAATATTTTGAAGCGGCAAAAAACAGAACAAATCGCCCTTATTTTGAACCCGTAAAAGAATACACAATCCACCTAAGCGATGGACATTTGGCATTTGTAAAAGCCGATGCTGTTTTACATGCTTTTGGAGTTCCACTTTTGAACAACATCGATTATTTCACATTGATAAAGGAAAACGAGGTTTGGAAGTTTATCAATATTTCGTTCACCTCAACCCGTATTCCAGAAGCTGAAAGAATTTACGACCCAATCGTATTCGCTAAGAGTTATGCACAGGCTTGGTGTAGTCAAAATCCTGATTTTGTCGCTTTGTTTTATGCCGAAGATGGTTCATTGAACATTAATAACGGTACTCCCGCTGTTGGCAGGACAGCCATTACCCAATCTGCCAAAGCCTTTATGGATGCCTTTCCGGATGATATGATCGTTGCTTTTGACAAGTTGGTAAAAACCCCAAAAGGCACTGAATTCCATTGGACGTTAACAGGAACCAACACAGGCCCCAACGGAACAGGAAAGAAAGTAAACATAAGCGGTTTTGAACTTTGGCAGTTGGATGAGACCGGTTTAATAAAAGAATCCAAAGGCACTTTTGATGCTGAAGAATATAGCCGGCAGATTAAATATGGCAGTGACAATTAAATTTTGAACTATAAATCTAAAATATAAATGGAAAACACCACCACACAAGCAACACCTGCAGCAATCCTTCAAATGGGATCAGGATTTTGGGCATCAAAAATACTTTTGACAGCAGTAAATTTTGAACTCTTTACACATCTTGCAAAGCAACCGAATCAGTCTGCCAAGAAGCTCAAATCTTTATTGAATTTGAAATGTACAGACAGAAACACTTACGACTTTTTGGACTGTCTGACCGGATTTGGATTTTTGAAACGGGAAGGGCTTTTGGAAACTGCGAGATATTCCAATACAATAGACACTGATATTTTTTTAGATAAAGAAAAACCATCATATATAGGTGGAATTCTCGAAATGATGAACAATAGACTCTGGGAGTTTTGGGGAAATCTAGATGACGGTTTAAAAACAGGCTTGATTCAGAATGAAGCCAAGGATGGCGGAAAAGGTATTTTCGATTTAGTTTACAGCAATCCCGAATTATTAAAAAGCTTCGTAAATGGTATGACTGGTGTACAGATAGGGAATTTTATGGCTTTGGCGAAAAAGTTTGATTTTTCAAACTTCAAAACCATGGTAGATGCAGGGGGTTCGGCAGGCGTACTTTCTGCGATGGTCGCCAAAAATAATTCACATATGACCTGTACCACGTTCGACCTACCTCCGTTGGAAACTATGGCGAAAGAAACTGTCCAAAAATTCCAGTTGGAAGAGCGTGTGAAAGTTTTGAGCGGTGATTTTTTCAAGAATGAACTGCCAAAAGCAGATATCGTATCCATGGGGAATATATTGCACGATTGGGACGAAGGCACCAAAATAAACCTGATGCAAATCGCTTATGATGCGCTGCCAAAAGGAGGTGCTTTTATCGCCATTGAAAATGTTATTGACAATGATAGAAAACAAAACGTTTTTGGAATGATGATGAGCCTGAACATGCTCATTGAAACCGGCGATGGCTTTGACTATACTTTCAACGATTTTACGAAGTGGGCCAAGATAGTAGGCTTTTCATCTACTGAATTAATGCCTTTGGCAGGTCCATCAAGCGCAGCAATTGCAATAAAATAATTTATTAACTAAACATTAAAACCAAAATGAAAACAACAAAAATTACAACTATAGCACTCGCTTTGGTAGCGGTAATTTCACTATCAAGTTGCAACGAAAAAGCCAAAACAGAAACAACTGTAGAAAAACCAGAAACTACTGAAACAGTTGTAGTAAATGAAACCCCAGACTATTTTCTGCTACGCCCAGAAGTTGAAAAAGCCTATGGCTATTCGCATGCCGTAAAAATTGGCAACGACATAAAAATCTCCGGTGCCGTAAGTATGGACGATGAAGGCAACCCAACAGCCGTTGGCGATCTGGAACAACAAATGAAAAACTGTTATGCCGATTTAGAAAAAATCCTAAAGCACAACGGATGCACTTTTGACGATGTGGTAGTGGAAAACGTATTTACAACCAACATGCCCAAATTTTTGGAAGTTGCGGGCTACCGGGCAGAAATCTACAAAAAGCAATTTCCAACGGGATCCTGGCTTGGTGTAAAGGAACTTGCGATTCCCGAATTTATGATTGAAATTGAGCTGGAAGTGCATAAAGTTAAATAATATCATCAAATAAAAATTTAAAAAATATATTATGAAAACAACCAAAAATTACCTGTTATTCATCGCTGTCATTTTAATTACGACGGCTTCATTTGCTCAAGAAAAATTAGATGCAAAAACCTTTGCCTATAATACCGGTAATCCAGCCGATTGGCCTGCCGAACTGGATGCGGTTATAGCCGCACCAAATAATCATAAGATTTTACTGGAAAACGATAAAGTCAGGGTTTTGGAAGTAACACTACTACCAGGCGAAAAAGAACCACTTCACCATCATCAATGGCCAAGTACGCTTTATATAATGAAAGCAGGCGATTTTGTAGATTATGACAGCAAAGGCAATGTGATTCTCGATTCCCGTAAGTTTTCACAACCATCGACCTATCCATTAACCATTTTCAAAAATCCCGAAGCTCCGCATCAAGCTGAAAACTTGAGCAAAACAGAAACCATAAAGCTTATTCGGGTTGAAATGAAGCAATAATTAAAACAAAAAATCATGATCAAACTAACAGTCCTTTATGGACACCCAACAGACATTACAGCATTTGAAGATTATTATGCCAATACCCACTTGCCCAAAGCGGCAAAAATGAAAGGACATACAAAGCTTGAACTTACCAAATTTTTAAGTGCCCCAGATGGTTCAAAAGCTGCGTATTACCGAATGGCGGAATTTTGGTTTTCCAGTCCAGAAGCCATGCAGACGACCATGGGTTCGCCTGAAGGTCAGGCAACCGCGGCAGATTTAGCCAATTTTACAACTGGTGGTGCAACGCTTTTGGTTGGAACTGTGGATGAATAATAAATTAATTTAATACCAACCAAAAACAATAAAAAAAGTCGATATGAAAACAGTACTAATTACAGGAACAAGCAAAGGTATAGGCCTTGAAACAGCATTGGCATTCGGCCGTGCAGGTTATAAAGTATTTGCCACTATGCGAAATCCGGATAAAGCAGATGATCTTAAAAAAATAATAAAAAACGAATCTTTAGATGTCAGGATCACAAAAATGGATGTAGACTCAGATCATTCTGTTCAGCAATGTATGAATGGGCTGCTCTATGAATTTAAACATATAGATGTTCTCGTCAACAATGCTGGTATTGAACGCCATGGCTCAATTGAAGAGATGTCGATGGACGATTTCCAATCCGTTATGAACACCAATTATTTGGGAGTCCTTCGCTGTACCAAAGCCTTGTTGCCCCTAATGCGAAAAAACAAAAAAGGTTGCATAATTAATATTGCTTCAGTATCGGGTCATATTGCCAATAGTCCGTTGGGTGCTTATTCAGCAAGTAAATATGCGCTTGAAGCTGTTAGTGAAGCCTTGGCACAAGAAGTAAAACCCTTTAATATTCGGGTTGCTATCGTAGAACCCGGCATCATCAATACCGAAATGGCTGCAGATATTTCAGTAGATGGGAAATCAATTTATCCACATTCCAAACGTTTGGCAGGACTTTTTTCGGCATCGCTTCAAACGCCAACGCCACCAACACTCGTGGCAGACAAAATTTTGGAAATTTCAGAAAGCAATGATTGGAAATTAAGACATCCCGTTGGCCCAGATGCAGAACCGTTTATTGCATGGAGAGCTTCTATGACTGATGAACAATGGGTTGATTGGAATGCCACAAACGATGACGATTGGTACGAGGCCGTGCAAAATACATTTGGATTGGATGCGAGATTGACAACATGAAAACGGAGCAGCCGAAAACCGCATAGAGTAGGCAATAACAATTTAAATTACAATACAATGACAACAATAGTAGCACGCCACAAAGTAGGCAATTTTAACACTTGGCTTAAAGGCCATCAAGAAAGGGTAAAGTTATTTACACCTTCTGTTTCCAGTTTTAAAACCTTTCAGGATACGGATGATCCCAATTCGATAGCGATAGTAGCCGAAGTTACGGATATGGAAAAGTTTAAAGCAATGCTAGTCAGTCCTGACAGCATAGAGGCACAGAAAAGACATACCGTGTTGAAACCGATTACCGTTTCGATGCAAGTAGAACCATAAGCGAATGTTTTGAAAAGGATTGCTAAACAGCAAGACTTCCTCAAAAGAGACAGTTTCCCCATGTCATTAAAGACCAATAGATTTAAGTCCGCCAATTTTAAAAACCAAAATCATGACAAAAGGAAGAAAAAGCAGAAAAAAAGGATTCAGCCGAAATTTGACCGACAATGCGTTAACGCGTTATATTACTTTTTCTGCCCTCTATATTGCTCAAGGGATACCAGAAGGCATTACCTTTTTTGCTATCCCGGCCTGGTTGGCGATGAACGGCAAATCGCCATTGGAAATAGCGGCATTTGTTGGTGTTATCGGTATTCCCTGGAGTTTCAAAATCTTGATTGCCCCCTTGATGGACCGTTTCACAATCTTGGCAATGGGCCGAAAGCGGCCGTGGGTAATTTTTGGACAACTAGGTTTGATAGTCAGCTTTTTGAGCATTGGATTGGTTCACGACCCATTAAACAATCTTTCTGCATTGATGGTCGCAGGGTTTTTCATCAGTCTTTTTGGCGCCTTCCAAGATGTGGCGACAGATGGAATGGCGGTGGACGTGATCCCAGCCAACGAACAAGCCAGGGCCAATGGTCTGATGTGGGGCACCAAAACAATCGGTATTTCAGCGTCTTTGGTCATTGGCACTTGGCTTATCAATACCGTTGGTTTTTCCATTGCTGTTTCCTCATTGTCCATTGCAGTGGCAACCATCATGTTTTTTCCTATTTATTTTAGGGAACGGCCGGGCGAAAAATCAATGCCTTGGACAGCGGGCGCCGTATCGCCGGATTCCAAACAAACACAATTGCGGAGCTGGAGACATATTTTTAAATGTCTTTATAAGGTGGTAAGCCTAAAATCCAGTATCGTTTTTGGTATTGGATGTTTTGCTGTAGGGATAATGTTTGGACTTATCGATACACTTCTGCCCATATTTACCATTCAGGAATTGGGCTGGACAAACACCTCCTTTTCCCAAGTTTTCTCCATGACCACGGTGGTAGGTGGAATATTGGGAATGGTTGTAGGTGGTTATTTGGTAGATTTTTTTGGAAAATTAAAAATGCTGACACTATATCTCGGCATCTTGACCGTCCTGATAACGGTCTTTGCCTTTTTGCCCAATTTATGGGGCCATAATATCATTATTTACATTTTTATACTGAGCTACTATACCCTCTACACTTTTTTGTGCATTGCGGTATTTGCATCTGCTATGCATCTATGCTGGAAGACAGTGGCAGCAACACAATTTACACTTTACATGGCATTGAGCAATATGGGGAGGGCATCCGGTTCGGCCTTATTGGGCGTGCTGAAAACAAATTTCAGTTGGGAATGGGTATTTCTTTTTATTGCCCTTATGCCATTGCTGATGGCCATCATTATACAATTTATAAATTTCAAAAAACACAGACATACGGTGGAGAGCTTTGTTGTTTTAAAACAAACCTTAGTAGCACCGCCAGTACTTAAAGACTAATATTATGAAAAAAACACTTATCACTTTCGCAATTGCAGCATGTTTTTTGGCCAGCTGTAAAAACAATGCTGACAAATCAAAACCGAATACTGAAGAAATGCCTACTTCAAATTATTTTGATTATTCCAACAGCGATGACCAAATTACGGGCGGTATTAAAATGATTCCTATTACCACCCCAAAAGGTACTTTTAATGTGTGGACGAAACGCATGGGCAACAACCCAAAAATGAAGGTTCTACTGCTTCACGGCGGTCCGGGCGGTACACACGAATTTTTTGAGAATTTTGACGGGTACCTTCCAAATGAAGAAATTGAATACATCTACTACGATCAACTGGACAGTTATTACAGCGATAAACCAAACGATTCCACCCTATGGACAACTGAACATTTTGTGGAAGAAGTAGAACAAGTTCGCAAAGCATTAAATCTTGACAAAGACAATTTCTACCTACTAGGCCAATCGTGGGGCGGAATTCTCGCAATGGAATATGCATTGAAATATCAAGACAATCTGAAGGGCTTAATCATTTCAAATATGATGGCAAGCGCCCCAGAATATCAAAAATATGCTGATGAAGTTTTGGGCCCACAACTTCCGCCAGAGATTTATAAAGAAATTATGGATATGGAAGCCAAAGAAGATTTTTCAAATCCAAGATATGCCGAGTTGGTTATGAACCATTATTACACAGAACACATCCTGAGAAAACCTATGGCCGAATGGCCTGAGTTTATCAATCGCGCCTTTTCGCACCTCAACCCAGCTATTTACATCTATATGCAAGGTCACAGCGAATTTGGAATGACGGGTAATGCAACTTTAAAGAATTGGGATGTTTCAAAAAGATTAAATGAAATAAAAACGCCAACACTAATGATTGGAGGAAAATATGACACCATGGATCCAAAATATATGGAATGGATGAGTACCGAAGTTCAAAAAGGAAGAAGTCTCACCGTGAATTCTGGGCACGTTTCCCAATATGATGATCCAGAAACTTATTTTACGGGATTGATAAAATTTATTAAAGATGTAGATAATGGAGAATTCAAATAAGGCATAAAAAAAAGAAACACAGAGGCACAGAGGCACAGAGGATTCTTTGTGAGCGCTGTGCCTCTGTGGTAAAAAAATCAACTAACAACAAATGACCCCAAAAGACGAAGGATTAATTAGAACCATTGGCGTTTTCGGCCTTTCGGCGAATATCATCAACATTATTATTGGCTCTGGTATTTTTGTGTTGCCTGCCATTATCGCTGGAATCATGGGTGCTTCCAGTATTTTTGCATATCTGTTCTGCGGAATTTTGATTGCCCTCATCACCCTTTGTTTTGCAGAAGCTGGTAGCAAAGTGACCAATACTGGCGGGGCTTACACCTATATTGAAACCGCTTTTGGCGATTATGCCGGCTTCATTGCTGGTGTTTTTGCCGTTGTGAGCGCCTTCCTTTCAGACGCTGCCGTTTCCAATGCGTTAGTAAATGTTTTGGCATCGGTCTATCCAGCTTTTGGAACCGGCTGGATGCGTTTGTGTTTTTTATTCATCATCTTTTCTGGGTTGGCTTTTATCAATGTTTTAGGTATAAAACAAGGCATGCAGTTTGTAAAATTGAATACTGTGCTAAAACTAGTGCCTTTGCTGTTATTGGTCTTTTTTGGTTGGAAGAACGTTTCAACTTTTAACTTGCACATCGAAACCTTACCAAGTCTAAAAGATTTAGGACAAACCTCCTTGATTCTATTTTTTGCATTTGTTGGAGTAGAAACAGGATTGATTGTGGGTGGCGAGATAACCAATCCCAAACGCACCGTTCCACGGGCTATATTCATTAGCATTACTACTGTGGTAGTTTTGTATGTTCTTGTCCAAATGGTATCCCAAGGCGTTTTGGGAAATGATTTGGTCAGTTTCAAGGCCGCTCCACTTGCCGAAACCGCCAAAGTTGTCTTTGGACCCGTTGGCTATATTGTTTTGATTGTAGGCGCGAGCATTTCTATGCTCGGCTTTTTAAGTGGTGAGGTATTAAACGTTCCGCGCATATTATATGCGCTTGCACGCGATAAAGTTATTCCCATAAAAGCATTGACCAAAATCCATAAAAAATATGCCACACCTTACATTGCCATAATAGTTTATGCTTTGGGAGGTTTTATCGTTGCAGCCACAGCTTCTTTTGAACAATTGGTAGTGATTGCCACAAGTTCCATTCTTATCCTTTATTTTGGAGTGGCGCTTTCCGTGATAAAGCTTCGCCGAACCCATAAAACGGAAAAAAAGGAATTCAAAATTCCTGGAGGCTGGACTGTGCCTATTTTGTCTATGTGCATCATTCTGTATTTTCTCTCAAACCTTTCCAAAAATGAAATGATTGGCACAGGAATATTTATAGGTGTATTAACGCTTATATTTTTCGCTATTAAGTTTTTAAAAAAGAAAGCTGTATGATAAAACTCTTTAGAAAAATTCATGGAACGCTTTCAAGATATGGACGTAAACCAATAACTACACTTTAAAAAGGGCGGCTTTTGAAAACCATGGTTCATTTGGCAAAATTGAGTTGATCAACAATCACAAATTGCTAAATATGTACACCTAAATATCCATAAGCATCTTTTATCTGAAAACGAATTTCCCTTAAAAATTAACAATGGCAATAGGAGCAGCTTTCTGAGTTAATTTATTAACTTTAACAATCTCCCCACAAAAAGCTATATTCCCAAAAAAACCAAAATAAACAATGTCCATATTGAAAAGTTTTAAAATCGATTTCTAAAAAAAATATTATGGAAGAACAAGAAGAACAACCAACCCAAATTCCAATTTTAAAAAACAAACATACGGACGATCTTGTGGACCATTATTGGGGCAGCATTAATTATGTAGCCGGCTTGATTAAGGCTTCCGAACTGAAAGCTGGACTTATTCTTTCCTTTTATGGAATCTTATTGAATTTTATTTATCAAGGTGTGACAATGGCGGTAAAAAATGTGCCAAATGAAATGATATTGTACATTCTTTTAGGGCTTTGGCTTTGTAGTACTGTGGCGTCCATTTATTTTGCGATTCGCTGTTTTATTCCTAGAATCGAGGCAAAATATGACAAAAACATATTCTTCTTCCGAGACGTAATTTCAAAATTTGGGACCATTAATGAATTCTCCAAAACCTTCCACCAAATAAGTAAAGATGAAGATCAACTTTTTGACCATTTGGGACAACAAGTGTTTATCATTTCAAAAATTGCGACAATAAAGTTTAAAAATGTGCAGCGGTCGCTTAAATTTTTGGCATTGGGTTTGGTTTTAGTGCTGATTACTATTATTTATTATGTGATTACTACCCTATAAAAATACCAATCAAATCGCTTAAACGGCAAATAGCAAAAATCTAAAATGGTTCAAATTAAAGTTGGACAGAAATCGTTACCTTTAAAAAATCTATACACTGTTTGTTATGAGACTTTTAGCTCCTTTTCTTTTATTGTTTTTTATAATTTCTTGCAAGCAGCAGGAAACGAAAAAAAATTATCTGGGTGTTGTAAATATTACAATCACTGGAAAGAAAAGTGCCCAGCCCCACTTTGAAAAAGGATTATTGCTTTTGCATTCCTTTGAGTATGAAGATGCTCGAGACGCTTTTCAAGAAGCACAAAAGAAAGACCCAAAAATGCCCATGGCCTATTGGGGGGAGGCAATGACCTATAACCACAGCTTGTGGCACGAACAGGATTATGAGGCCGCAACAGCGGTCTTAGCAAAGCTTGACAGCCTTGATCTAGAGAAAAATACAACCAAAATTGAACAGGATTTAATTGAATCTGTACATATACTCTATCAGCCGAAAACAGAAAAAAAGCAACGGGACCTTGCGTATGCAAATTTTATGGAGGGCTTGCACCAAAAATATCCTTCCAATCAGGAAGTAGCCGCATTTTATGCTCTATCTTTATTGGGTTCAGTGCCTGAAGGAAGGGATGATATTCTTTACGGCAAAGGAGCAAAAATTGCAAAGGGGATTTTAAAGGAAAACCCAAACCACCCAGGTGCGCTGCATTATCTTATTCATTCCTATGACGATCCTAATCATGCATCGCTTGCCTTGAATGCCGCCTATGCCTATTCAAATGTAGCGCCAGATGCTAGCCATGCACTGCATATGCCTTCCCATATATATGTTGCAATGGGCATGTGGGACAATGTTATTTCTTCCAATATTGCTTCCTACCAAGCGAGTATTAATAGAATGGAACAGAAAAACCTTGACAACGATGCCCGTGGATATCACGCTTTTCATTGGCTGGAATACGGTTATCTCCAAAAAGGAAATTACGAAGAAGCAAGAAAAATGGTACTCAGCATGAAAAAATATGCAACCGAAAAACCATCAAAAAAGGCAAGGGTACATTTAGTGTTTTTAAAGGGAACCTATTTAGCTGAAACGGATGATTGGAAGGGAGATATTTCGAACATCCCAGTAGATATAACAGATTTGAACATTTCCGTCCGTTCACAATATCATTTTATGGAAGGGATGAAAGCATATAAAGAAGGTAATCCACAAAAGCTAGACAGTGTCCTCAATATAATGGATCAGGACATTAGGCGGGAAACTTTCGTCGTTAATGAAGGGAGCTCGAAGCTCTGTTCAAGTGTTAACCGCGATGAAGCACAATAACATTGTACTAGCTGAAGAATATTTTATAAAATCCATTGATATTGAAAATAGTATCAGTTATAGTTACGGGCCACCTTCTATCCAGAAACCTACTCATGAACTTTATGCGGACTGGCTGCTTTCCCAAAAAAGAACTGAAGAGGCTGGCCAACAGTATACACTTGCCCAAAAAATTGGACCAAGCAGACTGCGTGTTTTGGAGGGTATTGAAAAAACACAACAGGTATTATAAATCTCCAAACTAAATAAACAACTGAATAATATTTTGAATTTACACATTGCGGGCAAAACTGCTTTTCCCTACCTTTAAATCCTGAAAAAACACTTCAAAAAATATGAATATCGAGCAAATTTTCAAAAACAACGAAATTTGGGTAAACAGTAAATTGGGAGTTGATCCCGAGTATTTCAAAAATCTTGCCAACGGGCAGAACCCAGATATTCTCTATATTGGTTGTAGCGACAGCCGTGTAACTGCAGAAGAAATTATGGGGGCCAAACCTGGCGAAGCCTTTATATTGCGCAATATTGCCAATATGGTTTCCAATCTGGATCTCAGCGCAATGAGCGTTATTAATTATTCAGTAAATATTTTAAAAGTAAACCATATCGTTATCTGTGGCCATTACGGATGTGGCGGTGTAAAAGCTGCAATGCAATCAAAGGATTTGGGTATTTTGAACCCCTGGCTGCGAAACATTCGGGATGTGTACCGCTTGCACCGTGACGAATTGAACTCTATTGACAACGAAGAAAAAAAATACCGTCGCTTAGTGGAATTAAACGTGCAGGAACAGTGCGTAAATGTAATAAAAACAGCCGATGTACAGCTTGCTGCCAGAAATAGAAACCTCAACGTTCATGGCTGGGTAATGGATATGGAAACAGGAAAATTGATCGATTTAAAAATTGATTTTGATAAAGTGCTGAAAGGGATTATGGAGATTTATCACTTAGACTAATCCAAAAAAAAATCTAAATAAAAATGCCGCTTTCCTGAATTGGAAAGCGGCATTTCACTTAAAAAGCACCTGTTACAATTGGGGAAGAAGCACTTTATCTATAGCGTGAACAACACCGTTTGATGCTTGAACATTCACAACTATTATATTACTAACTCTTCCATTTGGATCTGTAAGGGTAGCGTTTGAAGCATCAACAACTAAGTTTGCTCCAAGTGTTGTTACCGTTCCATCTACCAAATCTTCAGCACGAACATTAGCACCGGCAATAACGTGGGTATTTAATGTTGCGGTTAGTACAGTTCCATCAATATCACCTAATCCACTCGCGCCAAGCTCAGCCAGCAGGGACACAAAAGCATCATTGGTTGGAGCGAATACTGTAAATGGCGCAGGGCTAGTTCCTGCAGGAGTTGATAGTACAGCCACATAATCAGGCTGATCGGCACGAGTCAAAGCCGATACCAGAATGTTGAAAGTTGGATCTGCTACTGCAAAGGTAACTACTGTTGGCAAGCCAATCACCGCATTAACAGCGTGAATAACTCCATTGTCAACAGCTATATCTGCCGTTGTTACAGCGGAAACTCCATTCAAATTTACACCTGAGGAAGTATTAACATACATACTCAAGTTTTTTCCTGAAGTTGATTCAGTTGCTAAAGAGTTAATGTAGCCAGTGCTCAAATCAGCCGCCATTACTTTACCACTTACAACGTGGTTTAACAATACATTTGTAAGCAAACTAGTTGGAACATCATCTAAAGAGGCAAATCCATTTGCAGTTAAAAATGCAGCAAAAGCAGCATTGTTTGGTGCAAAAACAGTATAATCTCCTTGTCCCGCAAGCGTTGCAGTAAGACCAGCTTTATCTAATGCTGCTTCCAAAGAAGAGTAATCGTCATTTGAAGCTACAAAATCCGCGATTGTGTTTGTTGGAGGAGTTTGATTGTTGTCGTCGTCATCACTACAAGAGGTAATTCCCAAAGCAATAAAAACGATTAAAGAAATTTTCAATAAATTTTTCATGATTTTTAGAGATTAATTGTTTAATGTTTTTAATTAAAGTTTAAACAAAACTATTAAAGTGCTTTGCTCTTCAAAAGAACTTTAACTTTTGTTTATGCTTTACTCTTAAAGATTAAACAACATTTGAAAAAAATAAATTTATAATCTGAATACAAAACTTATCTTTAGAACAAATTTTAACCATCTTTCAAATTAAATTATGAAATACACTTTTCTGTTTTTTTCCTTTCTACTATTCTCAAACACATTAATATCTCAATCTGAAAAAGAAAAGGTGGAAGCCACGATTACTAAAAACAAAATTGAAGGCCATATCTATTTTCTTGCAGACGATCTTTTAAAAGGCCGGGCCACAGGCACGCCCGAAAATAAGATTGCGGCTTCCTATTTGGCCAATACCCTTAGAGGGTATGGCGTAAAACCAGTTTCGGCCATGGATGGGTATTATCAGCAAATTAAACTATCCAAAACCACTTCCCCTACCCGATTGGCCCTAAACCTTGGCGGACAGGAATTTAAAAATAAAATTGCCCTGAAGGCCGAAAACACGAACTTTTCGGGCATTGCAATCTATCTAGGATATGGTCTAGAGGAAGACTATATTGGTAAAGATGTCGCTGAAAAAATAATTGTTGTAAAGGGTGGTGCTCCCAACGGGACCGATGCCTTTTCGGCTTTTAGCCTCGCTACCCAAAAACAGCAATTGGCATTGCAACATGGCGCAGTGGCCATCGTTGAATTTATTGACACCGATGATATCACCTGGGGTAAAATAGAGCACTTTGCAAATTCGGAACGATTAGTTTTAGTCGGGGATGAAAATCCATCACTCAGCAAAAAGTCTCTGAGTCACCTTTGGGTTCAGGACAAAAATGGAATTTTTGGCGTTCAATTAAAAACAAAAGAAAACATCAAGACCGAGTTAAAAATAGAAGGCATAACCAAAACCACGGTTTATTCACAAAATGTGGTGGGAATGTTAGAGGGCAGCGATCCACTTTTAAAAGATGAATTTATCATTTACTCCGCCCACTACGACCATGTGGGAATTGGCAGCCCAGATGCCACTGGCGACACTATTTACAACGGTGCCCGGGACAATGCCGTGGGAACAACCACCGTTTTGTCCATAGCCGAAAACATTGCCAAATACCCAACCAAACGCTCTGCACTTTTTATACTTTTTACAGGGGAAGAAAAAGGTCTTTTGGGCAGTCAATATTATGTTGAAAATCCGGTTTTACCTCTTGAAAAGATGGTGTACTGTTTTAATAGCGACAATGCGGGTTATAACGATACTTCATTAATAGTTGGCATTGGCATGACCCGAACCACAGCTTCCGATAAAATTGAACAGGCTGCCAAAGCTTTTGGTTTAACCGCAGTTGACAATGTTGCTCCGGAACAAGGTCTTTTTGACCGAAGTGACAACGTAAGTTTCGCGAAAAAAGGAATCCCCGCTCCTACCTTTTCATTGGGCTTTAAAACTTTTGATGGCGATGTAACCAAATATTATCATCAAGCTGGCGATGAAGCAGACACCTTGGATTACGACTATTTATTGAAATTTTTTCAGAGCTATGTTCTTGCCGGCCGCTTAATTGCAAATGATCCAAAAACCCCAACATGGACCGCAGGAGATAAATATGAAGAAGCAGGGAAAAAACTATATAAAAAATAGTCTCTGTAAAAAAATCTCCATTCAATCTATAAAAAAAGCCATCAAAAGATGGCTTTTTTATTGTAACAATTCAATTTACATCCACTCAGGAAACTGAATTCCCAAGCTTAACTATATAATCCAGCAGCCTGTTGCGCCATCTGGATATTTTTGTATAAATTTTATTTCTTTGTTACTTTAAAAGTAGATTGCAATTCTCCAGAAGTAGCATTTATAAAATACATTCCACTCTCTAAGTTAGACATATCAATTTCTGTAATGTTGCCATTAGCCGCTCCTTGAGACACCAGTTTCCCCAAAATATTGTAGATTTTGTAACTATCCAGTTTATAAAGGGATGCAACCGTTAGCCTATTACTTACTGGATTGGGATAAAAAGAAATATTCTTGCGGAATTGGTCCTCAATTGATGCGGTTTGCTCCACAGTAATGGTCCCTTGCATGCTCGAATGGACATCACACGCATAATCATTTACGCCTATTTGGGTAAAAGTGAACGAAAACTGCGTTCCATTACCAGTTAGGATTCCACTATCAAAATCTTCTTGGCTCCCAGAGTCGCTAGTAACAGAATGAGGAACCTCGTCTGTCCATGTCCATCTTACGGTATCTCCCGGTGCTACGGTAATACTCACATTGCCACTGGGCACACCCACGAACCAGTCAAGATCAAAAGTTGTTTGCGCCGTTGCCATTAAGGATGTAAGCGCTGCTAAAAAAAATAGTTTGGTTTTTTTCATAATGTTTAATTTTTAGGTTAATAAATAATTACTGTTATTACTCTCAAATATTTTCGAATCTGGGATTTATCCCATAAAAAAATTCTTAAAAAACCCGGCTTATATTAAATCCAAAAAAGAAATCGCCATCGGCCCAATCGCCCTGCCCCTGTACAATGAAGCCCTCTTCAAACATGGCTTGTGCGTTTGTAAAGTGCATTTGGAACACATGGCCGCCAGTTTCAATATCTACCCCCACTGACAAAGGATTTCTAAAATTTGAGTTTTTGTTTCGGTTTAAATGAACACCATAATCTGTATTTATACTCACTCGGTTTGATATTTTATACCTTCCTCCCAACCCTATGGCATATTGATTGGGTTTTTCATCATAGTTTAAGGTCGTTCCATCAGCCAATATTTCCCGGCTGCGGGTTGCCAAGTTTTCATGGATAAATGTTGGAGCAAGCAAGACGGAAAGTGATTCATTGAACTTTTTCGAAATGAGAAGTTGGGAAGTGTACGTAAGTCTATCCACAAACTCCAGATTTGGGAATTGACCCTGCTCCAAAGAACTATTTATGGTAACCAAATTATAACCTACTAATGTTACAGGGAAACCATCCTTCTCTTGTGGCATCAACCGGTATTTAGCATGCATCCCGTATTTTTTTTGAAAAGAACTTCTTGCAACCCCTATATTTAACCAATCGTTAAAACCATAAATAAATTTTAACTGTGTCACGGCATTGTCCAGCCCGAAAAAATCGTCAAACCCATTTTTTACGGAACCGAAGCGATGTGCCACTACAAAATAGAAATCCTTTTTATCGGCTAGTTTGGTCGACTCAAAATTTACCACTTTCAGCCCCTTAAATGCGGCGATGATAGTTTTGTCTTCAACCGTTTCGTTTTCAAGATCGTTCAGTAAATCTTCTTGGGAAAATAAGCCCAATGGAAGAAAGAACAATAACAATGTGATTTTCCTAATCATTGGTTTTATTTAAAAGTGAACATTGATCGAGTTTTACAATTTCGAAAAGCTCATCATACCCAATACATCTGCCTTTGATTACTACTTTATCATTTGTATTAAGCTCAGAAATTTGCTCGGAAAAACTTGCATATACACTTTCATCGAGGGTAACAGCGCCTTCTTCCATATTGGTTATCGTCCCAGTTACGGTTATGGTTTTGTTCAACAGTGCAGCACCGTCATTTGTTTTGAAACGTTCCAGCAAATAGGGTGCGGTAATCTCAATTTGTGAAGTTTCCGATTGAATGTCCCTATGATCTTGGTAGACATAATTATAGCCAATATAGCCTCCAACTAGAAGTATAAAAATCAGAATCAGGAATTTTCTTTGCTTGCTCATCGGTTTTTTTATTATTGTTTTTGTAAACTGAATACCACAGAAACATTGACGTCCTTGGCAATTTTATTACTTACGATCGATGGAATTTTAATTTTGAAATCTTCTGGTTGAAGGACAAAATGGGCAGTAAGCATTACAACTTCTCCATTAACGGAAATAATTGCAGGTACCTCAAAGTTTTTGTCAACCCCGTGAAGGTTGAAAGTTCCCTTAATTAAATATTCACGTTTTCCCGAAACTTCTGAAAGTTTAAAATCCTGAATGGTTCCTTTAAAAGTGGCCTTGGGGTATTTGGAAGATTCTATATAGTTTTCATTAAAGTGTTCTTCCATTAAAGCCACTTTAAACCGAAATCCTTTCATTAGGGCGAGTGCAGCAAAATTTCCTGTTGCTGTTTCTAAAACAGCGCTCACATTGGTATTATTTGCCTTTACTTCTTCAAAAGATGGAACCGAAGCTTCAAAATTGATTTCCCCGGTTTTGGTGGCGTATTTTTCCTGCCCAATTGCCGTAGCCATAAAAGCCAAGTAAATAATTGATAGAATGATTGTATTTTTCATCTTTATTTAATTTTCCAATAGCCCATCAAGGTTCCATTGTGTTATTAGATCGATTTGTTGCTGGGGCAAACGTGGACCTCCCAAAGGCATTAGTCCTTGCTCGCCTTCGTCTCTGCTGATCCGGTCCAATAGCCCTCTGGTTTCCACGGCATTCTTTATTTCGGAATAATTGGTCAAGGCCATCGGAGCTCCATTTTGCGGTGGATTGCTGTGGCAGGCTGTACAGTTATTTTCAAAAATAAAAGCCACATCCTGGAAGATTACAAGCTCTCCTTGATTTTCTTCCTGAATTTCTTCAATATCATCATAGGTACTAGTGGTACAGCTCGCTATCATAAAAGAAAAAAAGATCAGGGAATATCGTTTCATAAGGTATTTGTTATTTTTCCTTGTAAGTATTATTAAAACATTTCAAAAAAGGAAAACCCTACTTTTCTTTTAAAAAAATGCTTGAGAAAAAAAATTCGGGTAGCATTTTTTTCAAACTAAAAAGCCACGGAAAACCGTGGCTTGAAAGGGGGAACAAAAAAAGGAGAGTTTATATTTTTTCAAAGGTTAAGAAATCCGTACCGCCATTGCCACCGCTTACATCGGTCAATTCTATTACAGAATTGTTTATAAAAATGATTTCCCAATCATCAGAAAGATCTTCAAAATCTGATGGCGTAGCAAAGAAAATATTAAAATCAACATCGCTTGAACCTCCATCATCGTCACTGGAATTACTGTCTGTAACAGACCAAGTCCCAGTAATTGTTGTGCTTCCATTTACCGCTCGCAGAGAACCGTTTTCATTGAAGGTAAATACATATCCTACAAAATGGTCTGTTTCATTTTGATCAGAATCAAAGAAATAGGTTATTTTCCAATTTCCACTTTCAGCAACATCTTTAATTTCTGAGACAGATGAATTCTGTTGTGAAATGTTATCATCATCTTTCTCGCAAGACATTGCCAAGCCTGTGTAAATAAAAATTACGAGAATTCCTTTTAGTATCAATTTCATAGTTTAATAAATATTTAGAATTAGTATTTGCTTAAAATTTTACTGAATGTTTCTTTAATTCTTTTTGAAAATCAAGGTATCTTCAATTTCTCCTTGGCTATTTCGGGTAATAAAAGTTACCAATGTAGACGTGTATTGCAGCACCTTGTATTCATTATTATCGGCACCATTTATGGGACTGTCCATGTCAAACTCAAAATTGAGCTCTTGACCTGTTACGGTAATTATCCAGATACCATACACATATTCAACCCCGTTTGTAGCATATACAGTTTCATTGTTGTAAAAGTTGAAATCATACCCATAGTAATCTAAAGTTTCATCATCGCCATCGTCCAGAAATTTATCTACATACCAAGTGCCGTCCTCAAGAATATCTCTCAGCTCTTGTGGATCCGGGCCACCACCGCCTCCCCCATTGGGTTCGCGACCAAAAGTGAGAAGATCCGTTCCACCGCCGCCACCACTCACGTCAGAAAGACGGATGATGGTTTGCGTAGCCTCCAAAACATCCCAATCGTCGTTCAGTTCTGCAAAATTACTATTGGTTCCCGTTTCAAAGTTTATAATGAAGTCCAAATTGCCACTGTCCACTTGAGCAGTCCAAAAACCGTTGATGGTATTATTGCTGCTTACGGCAACCGCGGATCCGTTTCTTAAAAAAGTGAATTCATATTCATTGAAATTTGCCGTGTGGTCAGTTCCATTTTCCTCCAGCAAGTTTACGAACCAACTTCCGGTTATCAGATTTTCAATAAAAATGTTCAATTCCGTATTGTTTCCACCCGTATTTGGATTACGGCCAAAGGTCAAATAGTCCGTGCTTCCATCACTTCCACTAATGTGCTTAAGTTTAATGATGTCTGCACTTGCTTCAAGGATTTCCCAGTCTTCATCCAACTCATCCAGCGGGGCATTTGTTCCGAAGAAAATATCAAACTTAAAATTGTCAACAAGCGCCCAGGTTCCAGCTGTAACTATGCTTGCCTTAACGGTCTGTGCCGTTCCGTCCAAAGCAAACGTAAATTCATATCCGGCATAATTGTCGGTTTCGTCATAATCATCAAAAAAGTATTGAACGTACCAAAGGCCGCTTGTCAAGTCTTCCTCAAATTGCGAAATATCTATAGGGTCGTCATTTGTATTCGCCACACAATCAGCAATTAATGTTTGAAGCTCTTGGTTACTACCCACTTGCATTGTAGCACCATCTTCGAGAGTCACAGAAATAGGAAAATCAAGACTGATAAAATCATTTGGACCCAAATTTTGCAGGAAGCCAAACAGTTCCAGATCATCATTAACAGTAACCGTTCCTGTTTGTTGCTGATCTGCATTATAGGTAAAAAATGAAATAGGGTATACAAAATCCAAACAGCCAATTTCAACATCGTTTGTGCCGCAAGTGGCAGCGAGAGCATCCAATTCGGCCTGGGTGTTCACCGTTATTTGAGTGTAATCAAACAGTTCTAAAGTTATCGGAAATAAGATTTCTAAAGTGTCGGTATCGTTTGGAAACAGATTAAATATTTCTTGGACAATAGTTATATCTTCCGGAGCGGTAATGGTCACCTGCTGTCCGTTGGCAATAACGGTCACAGGCAGCACTACCGACGCACAGCCATTACCATCAATTATATCATCATAAGCTCCCGGATTTTGGGACGTGCGCAACAACAGCCCTGTCAATGGTGAACTGGCGGTAATAGTCTCTTCATCTTGAGTTTCATCAATATATTCCTCTTCTTCCTTTTGGCATGAAAAAAGAGAAACACTTAAAAAAAACAAAATAAAAAAACGGAAGAAGTGTATTTTTTTCAAATTCAAGATTTTTACTTTACATTAATAACAAACTAATTAAAATCTACCCTACCCACTAAGTTGAAAAACTTTTAAATATATTTGAATTCCATCAATCCATTTATGAAAGAATCCGAAAACGTTTGTGACGAAAAAACTTTCAACCGTCTGTATGAGGCTCACGGAAAGCCCGTTTGGCGTTTTATCTATTTTAAATGTGGTGATGAAGCCCAAGCAGACGATTTGGTGCAGGAGGCTTTCATAAAACTATGGCAAAACTGTGCGAAAGTTACGAAAGAAAAGGCAAAGTCGTTTTTATACACCGTTTGTAACAATGCTTTTTTGAACGAGGTGGCCCACAAAAAAGTAGTTTTAAAACATGCTAAAAGGCAGCCCGATAAAACGAATTTCCAATCCCCAGAGTTTTTGATGGAGGAAGAACAGTTTCGCGAAAAGCTCAAGAATTCCATCGAAAATCTTACCGAGGCGCAACGAACCGCTTTTCTTTTAAATCGTATTGATGGAAAAAAATATGCAGAAATAGCCGAAATGCTCAATATTTCAGTAAAAGCAGTAGAAAAAAGAATGAGCCAAGCTTTGGCAACACTTCGGAAGGAAATCGGGAATGTTTAAATTTTTAAAGTAGGGTAATCGATTGTTGAACTGTTTCACCTATGAATACAATGAAAATGGATAAAGACCACTTATTACACAAATGGCTAAACAATGAAGCCTCTCCAGAAGAACTGGAACAGTTAAAAGCTGATCCAGAATATGCTTCCTATGTTCATATTGCCAATGCCAGTAAGGGTTTTGATGTTTCCGGCATGAATTCAGAAGCAAACTTTATAGCTATTTCGAATAAAATAAAACCCGTCCGTCAATTACAAAAACCGAATGTTTTTTCAATTGTTTGGAAAGTGGCTGCCGTATTTGCGTTGCTTCTTGCGGGATATTATTATACCACAACGCTTGACACTTCGGTAAAAACTGAAATTGCACAAACCGAAACCTTTTCACTGCCCGATGGTTCCGAAGTGGTCTTAAATTCTGGCTCAAAAATTACATATAACAAAAAAAACTGGGATGATGCCCGCGAGCTTTCTTTGGATGGAGAAGCGTATTTCAAAGTAAACAAAGGAAGTAAATTTAGTGTAAAAACCTTAGAAGGAACAGTAAGCGTTCTGGGTACCCAGTTCAATGTTTTTGCAAGGGATGGACTTTTTACGGTTGCCTGTTACGAAGGTTTGGTTAGCGTAGCCTTCCACGATACGCTTTTAAAAGTGCCCGCCGGAAACAAGATACAGATAGAAAACGGAAAATTGGTTTTTAATGAACCTTCTGAAAACCCTTCTCCCATATGGCTTACCGATGAAAGCCATTTTGAAAATGCCCCACTGCGAATGGTTATAAAAGAACTGAAAAGAAAATATCTGGTCAATGTTTCTTTGGAAAATATAGATTCTACCAAAAGATTCACAGGCACCTTTACCCACAAAAATCTTGACCTTGCATTAAAATCAATATGTGAGCCCCTTCAGTTGAATTATAAAATAAATAATAACGGAGCAGTAACCATTGATGCCAAAAATAGCAAGTAGCTACAGAATCTTAATTTTACTTTTGGTGTTCTGTGCCTTTGGAGCAAAAACCATAGCACAAGAGACCGAAGAAACTACTCTTTTGGCATATTTGAAATCTTTGGAGAAAGAATACAATGTAAGGTTTTCCTACGTTCTAGAGGAAGTGGAACCAATTGCACTGAAGCCGCTTTCAAATGAAAACAATTCTATAGAAAATGTGCTTTCCCACCTTCGGAAAAACACGAAAAACACCCCTTTACTTTACCACCGCATCAATGAACGCTATATCACCATTACTTCCAAAGAAAATGAAAGCAGCCTTTGCGGAAGGATAATCGACTTTGAAACCCAGTTGCCACTGGAAGGCGCAACCATTATTTCAGAAAACAATTCCTTTAAAACAATCTCGAACGCAGAAGGTTTTTTTTATATTCCACCGCAAAACAAAAAAACAGCCTTCACAGTTTCGTTTGTGGGTTATACCAAAATCACGAAAAACACTTCAAATTTATCACCGGACTGCCCAGTCTTGCTTATGTTTCCTTCCGTTTCGGTGCTGGAGCCCGTAATGATCCAAAATATTTTCACTAAGGGAATCGATAAAAACTTAGACGGCTCCATTTTGCTTTCAACACAACATTTTGGACTGTTACCTGGCCAAGTGGAAAACGATGTGCTACAGATTGTACAGGCGCTTCCGGGCGTGGAAAGTGTGGATGAATCCATCTCAAACATCAATATTCGCGGAGGGACCCACGATGAAAACCTATTGCTTTGGGACGATATAAAAATATACCAAAGCGGACATTTTTTTGGACTTATTTCCGCCTTTAATCCAGACATTACAAAGAAGGTAACTCTTTATAAAAACGGAACTAACATACGTTATGGCGATGGGGTTTCGGGCGTGCTGGATATGCGTTCAAATAATTCTGTCTTACCAAAAACCGAAGCAGGGATCGGTTTCAATTTAATAAACGGAAACGGATTTTTGGACGTTCCCATATCGGAAAAATTTAGTATTCAAGTTGCTGCCCGAAAATCGATTAACCATCTCTGGGAATCGCCCGTTTATGAAAATTATACTAAACGGATTTTCCAGGACAGCGAAATTACCAATGTTGAGAACAGCCAAAACAATATCGCGATAAATACGGACGAGAATTTCAGTTTTTATGATTTCGGCACCAAATTGCTTTGGGATATTTCAGAAAAAGACAAGCTTCGCATCAACTTTTTGACCATCGATAACTCGCTCGATTTTACCGAATCTCTGGAAACCACTTCCCAATCAAAAACCAGCGAGCTGGACCAACGCAGTTTGCTTGGCGGTGTTTCTTGGTATCGCTTGTGGAATGATAAGATTGAAACAACCATTTTAGGGTATGGCACCTATTATTTACTTGACGCAATCAATAAAGACATATTCACTACGCAGGAACAAATTCAACAAAATGAAGTTTTGGAAACTGGTGTTAAACTTGATGCAAACGTCAAGCTTTCTGAAAAGCTAAAACTTCAAACAGGCTATCATTTTTCTGAAATTGGCATTGCAAATACCCAGGATATTAACCTGCCGCGCTTTCGCGATTATGAAAAAGATGTATTGCGCACACACGTATTTTTTGCTGGACTTAATTATCTTTCAGAAAATCAAAAAACCTTTGTTAGCGGAGGTTTACGGGGAAATTATTTCGATAAATTTGAAGAAATTTTAATTGAGCCACGGCTGAGCCTACATCAAAAAATAGGCAACGGTTTTGCTGTTGAGGTTTTGGGTGAATTCAAAAGCCAAAGTACTACACAAAGGATCGATTTTGAAAGTGATTTTCTAGGTATTGAAAAAAGACGCTGGATATTGGCCGACGAGGAAAACACACCTATCATAAAAAGCAAACAAGCTTCAACGGGTTTTGTATACAGCAAGAATGGTCTCTTTATGAATGTGGAAGGATTTTATAAAATCGTGGAAGATATAAATAGTGCGAACCAAGGACTTCAAAACCAGTTCCAGTTTTCAAGAGCCATAGGAAATTATACTGTGAAAGGTGCCGAGATTGTGATCAACAAAAAAACAAAATCCTTCAGTGCCTGGGCCAGTTATGTGTACAGTAAAAATGATTATGAATTTGAAACCCTTACCCCTTCAACGTTTCCGAGCAATCTAGACATACAACATGCTGCAACGCTTGCGGGAACTTATTCGTGGAATGCATTGAAGATTGCTTTGGGACTGAATTGGCACAGCGGAAAACCTTATACCATTCCTTTGGAAGGTGCCGAAACCACAATGGAAGGTATATTGACTACCATACAGTATGATGTGCCAAATAATGAAAGATTGCCAGATTACTTCCGGACGGATTTCTCTGCGGAATATCTTTGGAAAATCTCCCCTTCCATTGATGCTAAAATAAACATTGCGCTTTTGAATCTGCTGAATACCGAAAACACCTTAAATATCCGCTATGCTCTGATAAGGGACGAAAACAATGAAATTTCGGTAAATAAAATTGAAGAAATTTCTTTGGGAATGACACCAAATTTTTCGTTTCAAGTTTTGTTTTAAAGGTTACATTCTTTCGGGAACCTGAATTCCCAATAACGCAAATGCACTTTTTATAACCTCAGCAACCGCTCTAGAAAGTTTTACCCGAAAGGCTTTTTCGGCTTCGTTGTCCGTTGCTAAAATGGGTACGTTTTGGTAGAAACTGTTGAATTCCTTCACCAAATCGTACGTGTAATTTGCAATCAACGCCGGACTGTAATTAGTAGCTGCCAACTGAATGGTTTCAGGGTATTGCTGGATAATCTTTATCAGTTCCTTTTCTTTGGGTTGCATCATTAACGATGTCAGATCGAGCGCAGTCGAGACCTCCCCCGCTTTTCGTAAAATAGATTGAATCCGCGCGTAGGTATATTGAATAAAAGGCCCTGTATTTCCTTGAAAATCGACGCTTTCTTCGGGATTGAAAAGTATTCGTTTTTTGGGGTCCACTTTTAGGATATAATACTTCAACGCTCCCAAACCGATCATTCGATAAAGTGCTTCCTTTTCTTCTTTGGAAAAATCGTCAATTTTTCCGAGTTCTTCGGAAATGGTCTGTGCAGTCTCAGTCATTTGTGAAATCAAATCATCAGCATCAACCACTGTTCCTTCACGGCTTTTCATTTTTCCGGAAGGCAGATCTACCATTCCGTAGCTAAGATGAAACAGGTTTTTGGCCCAGCTGTAGCCCAGTTTTTTCAGAATTAAAAACAATACCTTAAAATGGTAATCCTGCTCGTTGCCCACGGTGTAAATCATTCCGCCAATGTCTGGGTGATCTTTAACACGTTGCACGGCAGTGCCGATATCCTGCGTCATGTAAACTGCTGTGCCATCGCTTCGCAAAACGAGTTTTTCATCCAGGCCGTCTTCAGTTAAATCGCACCAAACAGAGCCATCGTCTTTCACAAAGAAAACATCGTTTTTTATGCCTTCTTCTATAATATCCTTTCCTAATAGATAGGTATCGCTTTCGTAATAATAAAAATCAAAATCTACGCCAATAGATTTATAGGTTTCTTCAAATCCTTCATAAACCCAGCCATTCATCTTGTTCCAAAGCGCTAAGGTTTTTTTATCACCAGCCTCCCATTTCCTAAGCATATCTTGCGCATCATGGAGTATCGGAACTAATTCTTGCGAATTTCCCTCCACAAATGATTTCACTTTTTCCAAGGTACTATTTGAATAATATTTCTCAATCAATATAGGATCCATTGGATTTACAAAATTGGATTCTCCAAGCCAAGCTCTATAATTTACCAAAAATTCGTCTCTTAAATTTGAAACTTCTTCTAGATGTTTTTTCTCAATTATATGATCTAAATATTTTGAAAAAATAATATCGTAGTTTTCATTATCAGTAAACTTTAAATTTATAGAATGGTTCTTATAATTAAGAAATTCAATTAACGACTTTT
>JAPKFY010000049.1 GCA_026646335.1 Aequorivita sp.
ACCGCCAATGGCTTCTTCTACATTTGCCCCAATTGAAGTTCCTGATTTTAGGATTTGTTTGGAAAGAACGTATTCTTTTTCAGCAATCAATTCCTTAGTAAGTTTTACTATTTCAATAGCAAACATATAGGTTCTTACAGCAATTATATTTTCTTTCATATTATAATTACTAATTATTCATCATTAATTACTAATTAAAATTCCGTTGCCGCTTCGCCTCAAATATAAGAATTCCCGCAGCTACTGAAACATTCATGCTGTCTATTTCACCTTCCATAGGGATGATGATGTTTTGGGTGCTGTTTTGTAGCCATTCTTCGGAAAGGCCTATGGCTTCGGTTCCAACTACAATAGCAGTGCTTCCTTTGAAATCGCAAGTGTGGTACGGCACTGAAGCTTGTAATGCAGCACAGTAAATATTGATATTGTTGGCTTTCAAAAATGCAATGATTTCTGAAGTGCTTCCAGTGGCAATTTTATTCGTAAATAAACATCCCACGCTGCTGCGGATGATGTTCGGGTTGTATAGATCTGTTTTTGGATTGGCGATGATTACGGCATCTACATTCGCGGCATCGGCAGTGCGAAGAAGGGCGCCAATGTTTCCTGGTTTTTCGGTGGCTTCGGCTACTAAGATTAATGGGTTGCGGGTTACAGGTTGCAGGTTTGCCAGTTCTAATTGTTTTGAATGCACAATTGCCAAAACGCCTTCGGTAGAGCCACGATAGGCGATTTTTTCGTAGATTTCTGAAGTGACTTCAATGAATTCGGCTTCGCTGTTTGCGGTTTCTTTCAGTATAAAAATTTCTTCCTCAGAAATGATTTCGGAACAGAAAAGTAGGGCTTTCAAAAGATAGCCGCCTTTTATTGCCAGTGAAATTTCGCGAAACCCTTCAATAATAAAAAGGTTTGTTTTTCGACGTTCGCGCGATTTTTCCTGTAATAAAACAATTTGTTTTATCAGCGGATTATGAAAACTTGTGATGTTTTTGTGCATTGCGCAAAGATACGCTACTGAAACTTATATCCAGTGCCAAAATTGATGCGAAGACCAAAGCCGAGATTGAAATAATTGACGCCTCCAAAAGTGTCTTTCAGCTCTGAGGGCACATCGATATTCATAAAATCGTGGCGTAGTTCTGGGGCAACATAAAACGAAACATAATTAGCCAAACGATAACTTACTTCTGGCCGTAACCAAAGTGCGGTTCCATTGTCTTCAAAACTATCGCCCAAGCCTTTGTTGAAATAGCCGGAATAGCCCACACCCAAACCAATGGACAGATCAAAGCGTTCCACTTGTTTTTCATAGCCAACCACACCGCCAAGCACCATATTCGACATTTCATCATAGTTGCCCACAAGAGCGCGGTTGTTTACATCGGCAAAAAAGAAACTCAAGGCTGGCCCTATGTAGAAGTCGCCCAAAACATTCAGTTTTAGTTGCATCTGCGCACCCATTTTTAAGTCCATGCCGTCGTTTACAAAATTTTCTCCAAAGGCAATCGGCAGGTAAGCACCAACAGTAATACTCCCTACTTTGGTTCCAGAGGTATGCTGTTCTTGGTTTGTATTTTTTTCGGTCTCGGTTTCAGTTTGTTGTGCAAAAGTAGTTGCTGAAAAAAGCAGGGCTACCAAAAGCGTTCTAATATTCAAAAACATAAGTTGTTGGAGGATTTGTTACTGGAATTTCAATGGTTTGTGTAGCTCCGTTGTTGAGCTTGTATTCAAAAACAGCAACGGAACCCAAAATGCTTTCACGGTTTAAGGTGCGGTTTTCTGAAGTAGGATCCGCAAATCCGTTTTCTACTTGGTCCAATTCGCAAAAAGGATTGCTATTGGATTCTAGAGAAAGACGGCAAACTTTTGAAGTGTATGAAAGTGTGTATTCCAAAGAATTATTATCCCCTGAAAGATTTTTCAAATACAGCGAGAAAGATCCCAGACCACTAAGGGTTATAGTTCCTAAATCTAACAATAATTGGCTATTTGCACCTTCAGAAGTATATACTTTGCTTGAGTAATCGGGGTTTTCGTTTTCGAAATTGATACTGGACGCTATATTCACCAAAACATGTAAGGGATCAGTATTGGCGTTAAGTGAGGTAAGCTCAAAATTACCATTTGCGTCACTGCGGGTGTTGGCAAGACTGCGGTTGACCGCTTCGGTTTTTATCGAAATGTTTGGTAGGGCATTGCCATTTTCATCAACCACTTTTCCCTTTACCAAGAGCCGTTCGTTATTGGTTATTTCAAGCTTTTCGCAACTTGTAAATAATAGCACTGCAGAAAACAGTAGGATTTTATATAAATGGAGCTTCATTATTTGAGATATTAATGAAGTAAGATTAGTGAAAAAAGATCAGTGGGTCAAATAAAAATGCTAAATTTTTAATAATCATAAACCTTTCTAAAAAGCTTCCCAAACCCGGGAAGCTTTTTTAAATTTAGTGGTTACTAAAACAACCATTATGCAAAAACTGATATTAATACTCGCTCTTCTGCTTTCTCTTTCTTCTTGCAAAAATGATAAAAATACAAATCCCGAAAACGCTACCGAAGACCTTCACCTAAAAGGATTGGAAGTAGATTCTACGCAAACTTCCGCAACAAAAGATGCTGAAAAACCCAAAGAACTTCCTGCGCCGCTTCGAGCTGTTTTTACCGCACACGGTGGTTTAGACCATTGGAAACAGATGAACAATCTATGTTTTGAGATGAAAGGAAAAAATGGTGATGAAACACATACCATTTCATTACCCAATAGAAAAACCAAAATAGAATCCAAGGATTGGTCCATTGGTTATGACGGAAAGGGAGTTTGGCTTTTAAAACACGATTTAGGCTATGAGGGCAACCCCGTTTTCTATCATAATTTGATGTTCTATTTTTACGCAATGCCTTTTGTTATTGCAGATCCGGGAACCAATTATACTGCAGTGGAACCAACTGAATTGGACGGAAAAATGTACAACGGTCTTAAAGTTTCATATAACAAGGGCGTAGGCGATTCCCCAGAAGATGAATACATTTTATATTTTGATCCAACAACCAATAAAATGGCTTGGTTGGCATACACAGTAACTTTTAATGACCAAAAGAAAAGCGATGACTGGCACTATATAAAATATGATAAATGGCAAGAGGTAAACGGTTTGTTGCTTCCTGAAAAAATGGTTTGGTTCAACGTCGAAAAGGGTAAGCCGAAAGGAAAAATGATGGATATTAAATTTGATAAAGTTACTGCCACTGAAACAATGCTCGATGCCTCTGTCTTTTCAAAACCTGCTGAAGCGGAGTATGTGAAATAGTTTTTGGAATTGAGTATTGAGTATTGATTGAGTATTGAGTATTGAGAAGAATTAACATTTTTTTCAATTCACTGAATCATTGATTCACAAATTCACAAATTCACAAATTCACAATTGTTTATCCCCATAATAATTCACCACAAGCGCAACCATATAATCATAACTCATGATCCCGCGTCTTTGATTGTTTGCCTTAAGAAAATTATCCCAAAAGATTTTTGAGAAATTTTCAAATGGGTTTTGGTAGCTTTCCCAAAAGTCGCGCATTTCCTGGTAGCTTTCTAGAATTCCAGGGTTTATGGTTGTTAAGAGCTCTTCGTATTTGGCCTCGTCCCGTCGTGCTACTTCATTGATTAAATATCGCAACGTAAAAATGTAGCCGGTATATTTCATGTAGGGGTCGTCATTGTGCAACGTGGAAAGCGTGGCTATAAAATTAGCTTCGTTTTCAGCGGCATAGCCTATTTGGTGGGCTTCTTCGTGACAGGCAACTGCAGGAAACTTATAGGTTTTCATCAGGTTGTTAACCTGTGCTTCGCCCGAAAAAGGGTTCAGGTAACCACTGTAACCCATATAGGTAAGCCCCAAACTCCAACCACTTTTTTTGATGCTCCGCGGCGATAGTGCAAGTTGCGGAAATTCCTTTTCAAGATTCTTATAACCGTTCAATGTTTTTTTGAACATTTCCTTTTGCGAGTAGGGAAGTTCTATTTTCACACTATCGGCAAAGCCAAGTTCGCGGTGCATGGCGTTGCTTTTCTCTATAAAACGATCGGTGGTTTCCAACAGTTGTTCCGTGGTGTATTCATTATTAATATTCAGGGATTTATGCAGGGGAAGCCTATAATAATTAAACCCCCAAAGCACGTGGAACATAAAATATACTACTGAAACGGCCGCAAGAATATCCACGAAAAATCCCACTTGATCGTTCTGCCGAAGCCTTTTCACATTTTTATATAGCCATCGGATGGCTACAATCGCTATGAGTAGATAAAATAAATCGCCGACCGAAAAAGGAACCCAACCAAAAATATATCTTGAGATTTTTGAAATCCACGGATAGATGCCTTGGCTGTAATATTTTTCTACAAATTCCGGAAAATGCTTTAAAACCTGAAGTGCAATGATCTGCACGATTAGGAATATAGTGAGGAATGCCGAGGTTCGTTTTTGCATAATCCAAACTTACGAAGGAATTCTTTCTCCACATAATTTTTATAGCGGTTACAAAACCGTAATTTTGTATTCCTAAAATTTTAAAAGATGAATGAAGCAATAAGAAAGCTTGAACCCAAAGCTCTTTGGAACAAATTTGCAGACCTGAACGCCGTGCCGCGCCCTTCAAAAAAAGAGGAACGTGTTATTGCGTTTATAAAAGACTTTGGAAAGAAGCTCGGTTTGGAAACCCTGGAAGATGAAGTGGGCAACGTAATAATCCGCAAACCCGCCACCAAAGGATTGGAAGATCGCAAAGCTGTGATTTTGCAAAGTCACTTGGATATGGTTCACCAAAAAAATAACGATACCGATTTCGATTTTGACACACAGGGAATCGAAATGTATGTAGATGGAGATTGGGTGCGTGCAAAGGGAACTACTTTGGGAGCCGATAATGGTCTGGGTGTCGCCACAATAATGGCCATTCTTGAAAGCAACGAAATTGAACATCCTGCACTCGAAGCCCTTTTAACGATAGATGAAGAAACTGGAATGACAGGAGCCAAAGGATTGAAAGGTGGTTTGCTGAAAGGCGATATTCTTTTGAATCTTGATACGGAAGAAGATGACGAAATAGGAGTGGGCTGTGCCGGTGGAGTAGATGTTACAGCAACTGGAACTTACACTGAAACCGATGCTCCTAAAAACTCAGCAAGCTTTAACATAAAGGTAAAAGGTTTGAACGGAGGCCATAGCGGAATGGATATCATCAAAGGTTTGGGCAATGCCAACAAATTGATGAACCGTTTGCTTTTCGCTACCAAGGATTTTATGCAATTGGCAAAACTGGAGGGAGGAAGTCTTCGCAATGCGATACCTCGTGAAAGTGTGGCGCAGGTTGCGGTTACTTCTGAAGAAAAATTTCTTGCTGCTTTTGAAAAGATGAAGCAAGCAATTCTCTCAGAATACAAATCATTGGAGCCCAATCTTTCCATTGCTGCTGAAAAAAGCAATGAAACTTTTTCGAAGGTGATGACCAATATCGACCAAACAAACTTTTTGAACGCGATGAATGCGGCCCACAACGGTGTTTACCGAATGAGCCCAGAAATTGAGGATTTGGTGGAAACATCAAATAATATTGCAAAAGTTTCGGTTGATAAAGGCAATATCAAAATAGAATGTTTAACCCGTAGCTCCGTGGAATCTTCCAAAGAGGCATTGGCAAACGCATTGACTTCGGTTTTTGAACTTGCAGGTTACGAAGCTAAATTAGCTGGAGATTATCCAGGTTGGGCACCAAATATGGACAGTCCTATTTTGAAAGTTTTGGACAACCTTTACCAGAAAATAAATGGCGAAAAAGCCAACGTTGCGGCCTGCCATGCTGGATTGGAATGTGGTATTTTAGGGCAGAATTATCCTGGGATGGATATGATTTCCTTCGGACCAACCATTAAAGGAGCACACTCTCCTGATGAACGAGCCAGTATTTCTTCTTCCCAAAAGTATTGGGATTTTGTACTTGAAATTTTAAAGAACATTCCGAAGAAATAGAACCACGAAACACGACCGCTCCGCTACACGAATCAAGACAGATTCAGGAATATTTGAGTTGGGTTAATTGGGAATGAAATATCAATATTTCTAATTAAAATAAAAATTGTCGTGAGTCTTTTTAGTCGTGATTCGTGATTCACAAAAAAAGAGGAACCTATTTAAAAACTGGTTCCTCTTTTTATGTTTAAACTAAACTGAAATTATTGCGCTATTTCAACAATTTCAAGTTGGAAAATCAATTCAGAATCTGGAGGGATTACGCCCGGAATTCCTCTTTTGCCATAAGCTAAATGAGCTGGGATAAAAACAGTTGCTTTGTCGCCCACTTTCATGTTCAATAAACCTTCGCGGAAGCCTGGGATAAGTTGTGCTTCTGTACTGTAATCCGTCGGTACTGGGGTGTATTGTTCTGCAGCTTTGCGCATTTCATCAACCATTTCAAACTTTTCTGCATTTGATAATATGTTTGAATCAAACATATGTCCATCTGTAAGATATCCGGCGTAGTTCATTAAAATTTTATCACCTTGTTTTGGTTGTGGTCCGGTTCCTTTTTCATTAAAATAAATTTTAACTCCTGAAGGAAGGGAATCTGCTTTTGCTCGGATGGCATTAAGCTCTTCCGCTTGTCCAGCCGCTATTTTATTGATGCGTTCTTCTTTTTCCTTCTTTTCTTTTTCAATCTTGCCCATCTCTTCCGTGAAATATGGAACTTTCACACCGCCTTTGTTGATGATATTTATGGATGTAATGGTAACAGGCTCTTTTGGTTTGTCGCCAGGTTTTTCGGTTTCAAGATTTCCGATTGAGTCAACAACTTCTTGTCCAATTACTATTTCACCAAAAACAGTGTGGCGGCCGTCCAACCAAGGGGTTTCTTTCAAAGTGATGAAAAACTGGCTGCCGTTGGTTCCAGGACCAGAGTTGGCCATAGCCAAAAGTCCTTTTTTGTTAAAACGGATGGTATCCGTAATTTCATCAGGGAACGCATAGCCCGGACTTCCTGAGCCATCGCCTTTTGGGTCACCACCTTGGATCATAAAGTCTTTGATAACACGGTGGAAGCTAAGTCCATCATAAAAACGTTTGCCTTTGTAGATTGAATCTACCATGCCGTTGGTTCCTTCAGCAAGAGCCACGAAGTTTGAAACGGTAAGCGGTGCGCTTTCATTTTTTAGTTTGGCAACAAAAGTTCCTTTATTGGTAATAAATTCAGCATATACGCCATCTTTAAGGTCTGGATATTTTTCCTGACAGGACGCAAATGCAAGCGTAAGGGATAAAAATAAAAATGATAGTTTTTTCATGAGTGTTAATTTAATTTTCGTTTGATTGTTCAATTGAGTGTAAAGTTACAGTGCTCTGCACCGGAATATTGGAGCCGAGTTTTTCTTCAATCCCATAATAGCCATAAGCTTTATAGGAAGGAAAAAGGAAGGTTACTGTTTCGCCTTCTTTCATAAGTTTTATGCCTTCGCGAACGCCGGAAATAAGATCTTGGTTGCTTTGATCTACTTTGTAGTGTTGCAGCCCGTTCTCTTTTTCTGAAAGAATCAAGCTGCCGTTGAGGTCTTTAATATCGTAGGTGAATTTCACCACATCGCCCAAATCGGGCATTTCGGAGGTTGCGGTATCACGTTTGTTATAAAAATACCAAAATCCGTTTTCGGAAGAAATATAGTTGTGTATGGAGTCTTTAGCTATGATTTCTCCGATGAAAATTTTCTCCTCATCATAGATCTTTTTGTTTCGTTCTGCAGATTCCTTTATGAAGGTTCCTGAATGACTTTGCACTGGAGACCGTGCCTCAGGGCTTTTGCAGGAAATGATTACTGCCGAAAAAAGTAAAAAATAAAACAGCTTACGAAGCATCTGTGAGTTCATTTTTATAACGGGGCAAGATACTAATAAATTCGTTTATGGTTTTGTTAAGATCTTGAGAACTTTTTCCGCCAGCGGCATTAATATGGCCACCGCCACTGTAATGGTTACGGGCAAAATCGTTCACTGAAAAATTTCCTTTGCTCCTAAAGGAAATTTTCACAATACTTTCCTGCTTGTTTTCAATAAAAATTGTAGCAAAAACAACTCCTTTTACGGAGAGCGCATAGTTTACAAAACCTTCGGTATCGCCCTTTTTAAAATTGTGGTCGTCCAAATCTTTTTGGGTCAGCGTTATATATGCAGTGTGCAATTCTGGCAAAATTACCAGATTGTTTAAGGCCACGCCCAAAAGTTTCATTCGTTCAGGACTGTTGGTGTCATACACATTTTGGTTGATTATGGCGCTTTCGGCACCAGCTTCAATCAATTTTGCGGCAACCCTGTGAGTGGTTGGGGTTGTAGAGGAGAAACGGAATGAGCCCGTATCAGTCATTATTCCCGTATAGAGATTGATCGCTATTTCTTTTGAAAGTTTTTCGGTTTGGCCAAGAGCGTCCATAAAATGAAACACCATTTCGGAAGTGGAACTCATTTTTACATCGCTATATGTTGCCACTGCGTAATCTGCAGGCTGCTGGTGATGGTCTATCATCACAAACTTGGCAGAACAGCTTTCCAAAACCGATTGCAGCTCGCCAACCCTGTCCAAACTGTTAAAGTCTAACGTAAACACCAACTCTGCTGTACTGATCAATTCGGTGCTTGCTTCTCTTTCTCTTTCGTGGACTATAATTTCTTCAACTCCAGGTAGCCATTTTAGGAAATCAGGGAAATCATTAGGCATAATTACAGTTGTGTCGTGGCCCAGACTTTTCAGAAAAAAGGAAAGTCCCAAACACGAACCAACTGCATCGCCATCAGGGTTTTTATGGCCCACAATTACTACTTTTTGTGATGAAGCTAGGAGTTTTTGAGCAATTTTGGTAGTTTCTTTATTCATAGGTGGCGAAGATACAAAAAGCCCCCTAACCCCCAAAGGGGGGATTTTGTTTTGAAAATTAAATATTCTGTAAATAGTTGCTATTGTTTTTATGAATACTGTCTTTTCTATTGCTATAATTTGATTTTTAAGTTGTGGTTATCTTTAAGCTTTTAACTTTGAGCTTTAAACATTAAATAGTATTTTTGCCGAAATTTTAAAAAAAAATGAGAACAGACAGAACATTTACAATGTTAAAGCCAGATGCAGTTGAAAAAGGACACGTTGGCGCCATTCTTGACAAAATAAACACTTCCGGTTTTAGAATCGTAGCGTTGAAACTTACCCACATGACAACACAGGATGCGCAAGCATTTTATGCAGTTCACAGTGCACGTCCTTTTTATGGCGAATTGGTAGAATATATGACTCGCGGACCAATCGTTGCGGCAATTCTTGAAAAAGAGAATGCTGTGGAGGATTTCCGTACTTTGATCGGTGCTACCAACCCAGCTGATGCAGCTGATGGTACCATCCGCAAATTATACGCAGCTTCCATCGGCGAAAACGCCGTTCACGGAAGCGATAGCGATGAAAACGCAGCTATTGAAGGTGCTTTTCATTTTGCGGGACGCGAAATGTTTTAAAAAGCCCCCTGAACCCCAAAGGGGGAAATGATAATCTTAATAAAAAGACCTGTCAGGCTTTGAAAACCTAACAGGTCTTTTTGCAACCGGTTGGCGCTTGATTTATCTTAAGCCTACTTCTTTTAAATATCCAATTTTACAATAAATTTCGAACCTAATATTCTCTTTGAGGGTTAGGGGGCCTATCGCAGAATTAATTTTTTAATCAATTCCTTTCCAAGTTCCTCATTGAGCAATTTGATTATTTTTTCTTTTCCATAACTCAATTCCTCCCGTAAAACCGAAGATGAAAGTTGTACGTATAAGGTGTCGCGATCTAATTTAATATCTGTTGTGTATTTTGAAATCGCTACACCCATCACCGAATTCCACGCTTCTTTGGCGTTCACTTTATCGAGACCTTTTTCCAAGCGGTTTGTGCCAATAAATTCTTTTAAAGCATCACCAATTGATATATTTTCTGCGTGTCGTTTTGCCATTTTCTGTTGTGGGTTATCAGTTGTCAGTTGTGGGTTTACCAAAATTGAACTCTCTGAATTTTGAGTAAGTATAAATTTTATTGTCTCTGTTTTTCACGGTCAATGTGCTATCTTTTGCCTCAATGACGGTTTCTTTCCATTCGTCAAAAGGGGTTTTGTAATAAATCCGCAAACTGTCGACCTCAATTTTTAAGATGAATTTTTCTGAAACACCATTCGACGTAAAAGTACCATCAAACTTGGGCGATACCTTTGTTCGTGCGCCACTGTCTCCCTTCACTTCAATATGGTCTATAATCGTATTTATATCAAATTCTTTCTTTTCGCCATCGGGCATTTTTACGGTCTTTATTTCCCAGTAACCGCTGAGGTTTTGTTTTTGTGCCTCTGGATTTGGCTTTTCGCAGGAAGCGATAAAAAACGTAAGAATTAAGAGTGTGATCCTATAAATCATTTTTTTCAAATTTTCTTCCCGCCTTTGTGTGCATTTTTTTCTCGCAAAGCCGCAAAGTTCAATATTTACTATTAACCAATAACAATTAACTTTTAACATCTAACGCTTAACTCCTAAAGCGGAAACATCTTATAAGTCTGATGCACTTTTTTAATTACTTCCTCGGTTCGTTCCAAATGTGTATCGCTAATAAAAAGCTGTCCAAAATTTTCATTGTCCACCAAAGTGATCAAATGCTCCACCCGCGTTTCGTCCAATTTATCAAAAATATCATCCAATAGCAAAATCGGGTTGGTTTTTGAATGGCTTTTTATAAAATCAAACTGCGCCAATTTTAAAGCTATAAGATACGACTTTTGTTGTCCCTGCGAACCAAATTTCTTGATTGGGTGCCCATCAATTTCAAATACCAAATCGTCTTTGTGTATTCCGAAGTTGGTGTATTGTGAAATTCTATCTTTTGATATATTCTTCTGAAGCAACGTCAACAGATCATTTTCCTGCAATTGGCTTTCGTAAACCAAGTTGATACTTTCTTCACCGCTGCTGATGGATTTGTATCTATTTAGGAAAATAGGAAGAAATTCCTCTAAAAAAGCATTCCGCTTTCCAAAAATTGATGTCCCGTAATTGTGAAGCTGCTCGTTGTAAATATCAATCGTGTCTTGGCTGAAGGTATTGTTGGCTACAAAATATTTCAGAAGTGAATTGCGCTGCGACAGTACTTTGTTGTATTTAATGAGGGTGTTGAGATAGTCTGAATCGCGTTGTGAAATTACGCCATCAACAAACTTTCTTCGGGTTTCGCTGCCTTCAATAATCAAATCGCGGTCAGCAGGCGAAATGATTACCAATGGTAAAAACCCAATGTGTTCGCTGAATTTTTCGTAAGCCTTCCCATTTCTCTTTATAATCTTCTTTTGTCCCTTTTTGGCGCTCACCACAATTTTTTCGGGTGTGTGCTTTCTTTCGTAAAAACCTTCTACCACAAAAAACTCGGTATCGTGTTTAATATTTTGTGTCGTTATTGGATTAAAGTAACTTTTTCCGAAGGACAGATGGTAGATGGCATCCAGCACATTTGTCTTTCCCACACCGTTATTTCCCACAAAACAATTTATTTTTGGGTCAAATTCGAAGGTTTCGGCTTCAAAGTTTTTATAGTTGAGTAAAGACAGTTTTTGTAAAATCATAAAAAAAGACATAAGACTTTTAGACTTATGACGTAAGATTAAAAAGTTTAAAATTCAATATAGAAAGTATTGTAAAAGTTTGTAAAAATATGATGTTTGGAACTATTTTGTCCTACGTCTTAAGTCCTTTTGGTTTAAGTCAATTTTAAAAACCTTATATTTCTTGAATAATAACGGCTTAAAGGCAATGAATAGCCGCTTTGCAAATTATTAAAAAATAAGAAATATTTATCCTTTCAAATTCCATTTAAAATTTTATTTTTGCGCCACTATAACCTAAAACTATGGCAACGTACAAAAAACGCGGAGGCAAACCAACTACAAAGGCTGATAAAGACGCTCAAATTGAAGAAGGAAGCACAACAGCAGAAGTATTCAATACGCTTGATGAAGGCGCATCGCGCACTGAAGCTTGGGTAGAAAAAAACCAAAAAGCCATCTTGGGCTTTATTATAGTTGTGGCAGTTTGTGTCTTGGGATACTTTGCTTATGATCAATATATCAAAGGTCCTAAAGAAACTGAGGCAATGAACGAAATGTTCCAGGCACAGAGCTATTGGGAGCAAGCTTTGACAGCTCCGGCAAAAGATTCACTTTACAATCTTTCACTGCAAGGTGGTGAAGGAAAGTACGGTTTCATTGATATTATTGAAAACTACGGTGGAACAAAAGCTGCAAACCTTGCGTATTACTACGCTGGAATGGCTTATTTGAACACTAACAAATATCAAGAGGCTATTGCTCAGTTGGATAAATTCAGAAGTGATGACGATATGCTGGCGCCTTTGGCAAAAGGCGCAATTGGCGATGCTTTTGCACAATTGGGACAAAATGAGGATGCTTTGAAATATTACGAAGAAGCCGCTAAAATGCGTACAAATGATTTCACAACGCCACGTTTTCTTTTGAAAGCTGGAATTGCTGCAATGTCTTTGAACCAAAACGATAAGGCGTTGGCACATTTCAAAAAGATAATGGACGAATATCCAAAATCTACTGAAGCCACCAAGGCTGAAATCTATACCGGCCGCGCGGAAGCAATGAAAAAATAATGGCTACAGCAAATACAAATTTATCGGTTTACGATAAAACAACAATCCCAAACGCGAAAGATTTTCGGTTTGGGATTGTTGTTTCAGAATGGAACCACGATATCACCGAAGGCATGTTCCAAGGCGCTTTTGATGCTTTGAAGGATTGTGGGGCCATCAATGAAAACATAGTCCGATGGAACGTTCCCGGCAGTTTTGAGCTTATCTTCGGGTGCAAGCAAATGACACAAAGCTATGATATGCTGGATGCTGTAATTGCCATAGGAAGTGTTATTCAAGGCGAAACAAAACATTTCGATTATGTGTGTGAGGCCGTTGCCCAAGGCATAAAAGATTTAAATGTACACGGTAATATTCCAGTAATTTTCTGCGTGCTTACAGACAATAACATGCAGCAATCCATAGACCGCAGCGGTGGCAAACACGGCAACAAAGGTACGGAAGCTGCGATTGCTGCCATAAAAATGGCACAGCTTCGGAAAGATTCGAAGTTTTAATATTCGAATCCCAAGACCAATTTTGTTATCCTGAGTGCAGTCGAAGGACCAAATCCCAAATTCCAAACCACTTCCAACTGCTACTGAATACTGAACACTTCATTGGTACGGTAATTGTTTAAAACAAGCTTCCAAAAGACTTTAGAAAACTCACTATTTTCAGTAACTTTGATGCACGACAATTATGGGACTAATAGGCAAAAGAAAAAACAAAAAGTACGGTTACAAACCACGTCATTATGAATTTGATGGCGAAAGCAGTCCGTTTTCAATGGGCCATAAATTTGACCAATACAGAACCACCGTTGGGGAAAACCAAGGTTTAAAGGGAAAATTTAAAACCGCTTGGGCAGATTTGAGGCAATCTTCCGATAGAAACGCAAACCGAAGACTAATTGTAATTGTAGCAATATTGGTACTTCTTTTTTTATTTATCATTGAATTCGATTTATCTATTTTCTACGCATAAATTTTAATGGCAGACATTATTCAGTTATTACCGGATCACGTTGCAAACCAAATTGCGGCTGGCGAAGTTGTTCAGCGACCAGCATCGGTGGTAAAGGAATTGTTGGAAAACGCCATTGATGCAAAGGCAACTTCCGTTACACTTGTGATAAAAGACGCCGGAAAAACCTTAGTCCAAGTTACTGATAACGGTTCAGGGATGAGCGTTACCGATGCCAGGCTCAGTTTTGAGCGCCACGCCACTTCAAAAATTAAATCTGCAGAAGATCTTTTTAACCTTCACACAAAAGGCTTTCGCGGGGAAGCATTGGCTTCCATTGCGGCTATTGCGCACGTAGAACTGAAGACCAAAACTGAAGATTCTGAAATTGGAACACATTTGACTATTGAAGGCAGCAAAGTAATTTCGCAAGACCCTGCTGTGGTTCCAAAAGGGACGACTATTTCAGTAAAAAATCTTTTTTACAACATTCCCGCAAGGCGAAACTTTTTAAAAAGTAATCCCGTGGAAACCCGCCATATCATTGACGAATTCCACCGAGTGGCCTTGGCGCATCCAAATGTAGCTTTTCAAATGCTTCACAATGGGAGCGATGTTTTTAACCTTCCGTCGTCAAATTCGCGCCAACGGATTGTAAATATCTTCGGCAGTAAAACCAATGAAAAACTGGTTCCTGTAAGCGAAGAAACCGAAATACTAAAAATAGAAGGATTCGTCTTGAAGCCTGAATACGGAAAAAAGAGTAGGGGAGAGCAGTTCTTTTTTGTAAACGATCGTTTTATAAAAAGTCCGTATTTGCATCACGCCGTTTCTTCGGCTTTTGAAGGCTTGATGAAGAATGATGTGCATCCGGGATATTTCCTTTTTTTGGAAGTGGACCCCCATTCCATCGATATCAACATCCATCCCACAAAGACCGAGATAAAGTTTGACGATGAGCATTCCATTTACGCCATGCTCCGCGCGACGGTAAAACACAGTTTGGGGCAGTTTAACATTGCTCCAGTGCTCGATTTTGAAAGAGACAAAGGGTTTGATACGCCTTATGATTATAGTAAAAAACAACCAACTGCGCCTTCAATAGAAGTGGATAGGGATTTCAATCCATTTAAAGAGAAAGCGAAACAGGGCAATATCAATTTTCCGTTTAAAAGAGAGCAGACCCAGTCGTGGGAATCACTTTATGTTGGGTTGAAAGATGAAACCGCTGCAGTTCCTGGCTTGGGTGATATTGAATTTGAAAGTGAGGAAGTAACCGGAAGTCTTTTTGAAAATGCCGAAACAGAAACTGGACAAACCACATTTCAACTTCAAAATAAATACATCGTGAGTCCGCTAAAAAACGGGATGATGATAATCCATCAAAACCTTGCACACCAACGGATTCTTTACGAAGAATTGCTCAAAAATATCACTGTAAAAGAAGCTGTGAGCCAGCAATTATTGTTTCCTTTGCAGCTTCATTTTTCAAAACTCGATATAGAAATTATTGAAAAGGTACGCGAGCAATTGGAGCATACAGGCTTTATTTTTTCGGAATTGAAAGGTGAAACTATCGAGATTAGCGGTATTCCCGTGCTGATACTAGAAAGCCATGTTGTAAATTTGCTCCACCAACTGGTGCACGACATAAAAGAGGAAGTGCCCGATAATGGTTTCAGCCAAAACGATATGCTGGCAAAATCAATGGCGGCAAGTATGGCGATAAAAACGGGCGTTTCATTGAACCGAGAAGAACGCGAACATTTAATAAATCAACTCTTTGCTTGCAAAGAACCAACAGTGAGTCCGACCAACAAACCAGTTTTCACCACGCTGGACGTGAGTGATCTGGATAAAAAATTTATGTAAATGGGAAGAATAACCGATACCATAAAATTTCTTTTAATACTGAACGTGATCTTTTTTATAGGATCACAATTTTTAAACGGGGTAGCAGAGCGTCTTTTCGCTTTGTATTATTTTGAAAATCCCGGATTTCAGCTCTGGCAACCATTGACATCTATGTTTATGCACGCCAATTTTTTCCATATACTTTTTAATATGTATGCACTTTGGGCCTTTGGATCACCTTTGGAAATGCGCTGGGGACAAAAAAAGTTTCTGTTCTTCTACTTTTCTGCGGGCCTTGGCTCTGCTTTGATTTATACTTTGGTAAATTACTATCAACTTCACAGCGGAATGGACGCTTTGATGAATGCTGGAATGAGCCATGAGCAAATTATGGACCTGTTAAATACGGGAAAATATAATACCGCAGTCTTAGATTATGTTTCCCAGGACACCATCCAAGGTATGTATAACACATATAATGGCGTTGCGCTCGGTGCTTCGGGAGCTGTTTATGGCGTTTTGGTGGCTTTCGGAATGATGTTCCCAAATGTGGAACTGATGTTGATTTTCTTGCCAATTCCCGTAAAAGCAAAGTACTTTATTCCTGGAATTATAATACTCGATTTGGTTTTCGGAATTACTGGAGCGCAAACAGGCATCGCTCACTTTGCACACATTGGAGGAGCAATCTTCGGCTTCATCATGGCTTGGTACTGGAAGAAAAAGAGTTTCGATAACCATCGCTGGAATTAACTATGGCAGCCACAAGCCTTTCATATAAATATAAAATGGCCAGCGTTTTGGTCAAGCTTATTATTATCAATGCCGCTGTGTTTTTGGTGGTTCGGCTGGGCGCTTTCTTTTTAAGTGTAAGTCAGCAGTACTTCTCCCGTTGGTTTGTTTTAAGCGATGATTTTGACACACTCCTTTTTCGTCCGTGGACGTTGATTACCTATGGTTTTCTACATTTTGGTTTTTTCCATATTCTGTTCAATATGATATGGTTGTATTGGTTTGGGCAATTCGTGTTGAACCTTTTTACTGGAAAACGATTGCTGACGGTTTATTTACTGGGCGCGCTCTTTGGCGGATTGTTGTTTGTTTTGGCTTACAATCTGTTTCCGGTTTTTGAAGAAAGCCGGGGTTATTTAATCGGCGCTTCGGGAGCGGTAACTGCCGTTATGATTTTTATTGCGACCTACACCCCCAATACCGAAGTGCGCATTTTCACCTTCACCATAAAACTTTGGCACATTGCCCTTTTTCTGTTTCTTTTTGATTTGGTGCGAATCCCAACTTCTGGCAATGCCGGCGGTTTGATGGCGCACGTGGGCGGGGCGCTGTTCGGCTACATTTATGCAGTGCAACTTGCAAAAGGAAACGACATCGGCAAATGGTTTGAAAATTTCATGGACTGGATTGCCAATTTTTTTAAACCCCGCACCCAAAAACCTTTCAAGACAGTACACCGTACAACACAACCCGCCCCAAAGCGTTCTAAACCCAAAGAGGCAAAATCTGACCATCAAAAAAAGGTGGACGGCATTTTGGATAAAATAGGCAAAAGCGGTTACGAAAGTCTTACCAAAGAGGAAAAAGACTTTTTGTTTAAAGCCGGAAAAGACGACTAAGCAATGCGGAAATCTATCAACAAATTGATTTACTGGGGCAATCTGTTTGTGGCATTTCTGTTGTTGATTTGCTTTATTCTGCCTTATTTACCACCCAAGACATTTCCCACACTTTCGTTGCTCAGTTTGGTGGTTTCGTTGCTAATAATTTTGAATATTCTTTTCGCTATTTATTGGGCTATACAGCTGCGACGCAGATTTTTCATATCCTTCGCCGTGCTTTTTATTTCCTATTTTTATTTCAATGTTTTTTATGAAGTGTCTTCGGAAGGCGATGTTTCACAGTATAAAAACACGCTGAATGTACTTTCATACAACGTCCGTCTTTTCAATGCTTATGAAAAAAATCCGACTGCGGATGCCTCACAGATCATTTCGGAAATACTAACAGAGGAAGTTCCAGATGTAGTGTGTGTTCAGGAATATTACAAACCCAACAAAATAGATTTTTCGGTCTATAAGTATAAATATATCCACTTCAAATCTGAAAAAGCAAAACTTGGCCACGCCATTTTTTCAAAATATCCGCTTATCAATACTGGAGCATTTGACTTTGAAGAGACCTACAACAATACAATTTATGCAGATATCGTAAAAGATACGGATACCCTTCGTATTTACAGCGTGCATCTACAGTCCCTTGGCATTATTCCGCGGGTAAGTTTTTTACAGGAAAGCGATAACGAAAAACTCAGAAAGCGGGTTTCCCGTGCTTTTGAAATGCAGCAAAATCAAGTGGAAGCCATTATTGCCCACAAAAAGAAAACAAAATATCCTATAATTCTGTGCGGCGATTTCAACAATACGCCATTTTCGTATAGCTATCGAAAATTAAAAAACGATATGCAAGACGCCTTCCGCGAACGCGGCAACGGTTTGGGAACTACATTTAGATTTGAAAAATTCCCCATGCGGATAGATTATTTTTTCGCTTCCGAAGGATTGGATATTATTTCGTTTGATACCATGGAGAAAACATTTTCAGACCACTACGCTGTGCGGGCCACGATTGGCTGGTAATTTTGTTTTCCGAATTTTAAACCTGCAACTTTCAACCAAGATTTTGTCTTTCCAAATAACTTAACGCATTCGGTCCTTCATTAAAAAGTAAATCCAAGACCGAAAGATTCGGCAAAAAGGGATGGTTTGCTTGGTGGACCTGTGTGTATTCCTCCGTTTTAAAATCTGATTTTCTTTTGGCATCAATCAAAATCCGGAGATCTTCCATTTCAGGATTTGTTTCGAAGGAAGCAGTTTTAGAAACTTCAACTTCAATCCCAATCAATTCACACAGCAATTCGAATGTTTTAATGTTGTGTGCCATTAAACCTCCAACCGGTTCAGTGAACAATTGCTCCAATTCATCTTCGTAAAATTCAAAAAAGGGCGAAGTGCGATAAGCGCTCTGCAAGCTCTTCCAATGCTGCTCCTGCCACGGAAAATCATTTTCAACAAGCACCTCTTTTGTTTTTTGACGTTTGTTGGTTCGGTTGTGTTTTATAGGAATGTTCAAAAGCAGCTTTCCGTTGCTGTGTGCAATAAACATACGGTTGCGATACGTCTGTTTTTGGTAATTGTCCTCAACTTCAAAAACCACTCTTTCAGCCTGTACCACTGCGGCCATTTGTTCAATGGACGGAAAATAGGAGGGATGCAGGAGGATTGTTTTCATTTGAAAATTAAAGACTTCAAAAATAGGAAAGAAAAGAGAGAAAAGAATAAAGAAAAAAGAAATCAAATAGAAAGTTGATGAGCAGAGAAGCCGATGAGTTTAGTGAAATGTGCGTTTTGCTAAACTTCTAAACTCTTCGACACTATTTAGAACCTGAAACTTGAAACAAGAAACGTGAAACCTTTTTTCCCTACATTTGTAGAAACCTTTAAAATATGCTCATAATTGGCATTGCCGGCGGCACCGGGAGCGGCAAAACAACAGTGGTAGACCAGATAGTCGCGGAACTTCCCGCAGATGAAGTTTGTGTTATTTCGCAAGATTCCTATTATCACGACACCAGCCATCTCTCTTTTGAGGAACGCACCGAAATCAATTTTGACCATCCAAAAGCCATCGATTTTGATTTATTGGTAAGCCATTTGAAGGAACTTAGGAAGGGAAATTCCTTTGAACAACCTGTCTATTCTTTTGTGGAGCATAATAGAACGGGAGAAACAGTTACAACCTTTCCAAAAAAGGTTATTATTGTTGAAGGAATTTTAATCTTGGCGCATCCAGACGTTCGTGAAATGTTTGATATAAAAATATTCGTTCACGCGGACAGCGACGAAAGACTAATTCGCCGTTTGAAGCGCGACATCGCCAGCCGTGGCCGTGATTTGGAAGAGGTTTTAAACCGGTACCAAACCACCTTGAAACCTATGCACCAACAATTCATAGAGCCGACCAAGGAATTTGCAGATATTATAATTCCAACAAATAAATATAACACCGTTGCCGTTGACGTAATAAGAAGTATTATTCACCAAAAAATAAGCTATACCGAATCGTGAAGCTCTCAGAAATAAAAAGGAACAAATGGGTTAGGTTTGTGGGCAATAAATATGTGCTGATCCTTATATTGTTTATTGGTTGGATGATTTTTTTTGACACCAATTCATATCTTATACATAACGAATTGGAAGACGAAATTGATGCCCTGGAAGACAATGCCGAGTTTTATCAAAAGGAAATAGACCGTGATAAAGGCTTCATCAAAAAAATGGAGGATAGCAACCAGATGGAGAAATTTGCCCGCGAAAAGTATTATTTGAAAAAAGAAAACGAAGACATTTATATAGTTGAGCACGAAGACAGCATCAAAAAAGAGGAAAAACGATGAGTAAATTTCTATTTGAGGATTTTGAAGAAGTTTCCGCAAAACAATGGAAACAAAAAATACAGTATGACCTAAAAGGTGCAGACTATAACGAAACCTTAGTCTGGAAAAGTCCCGAAGGCATAAACGTAAAACCTTTCTATCACGAAGACGATTTTAAAGAAGATTTTCAGCCCATTCGCGGTCAGCCACAAGCTTGGGGCATCGCGCAACAAGTTTTTATAGATGATGAAAAAATAGCGAACAATATTGCGCTGGATGCATTGGAGAGAGGTGCAGAGGCAATAATTTTTACCGCCGCAGAAGATTTTGATCCGAGAACCGTTTTTAAGGATTTCCCGTTTGAAACGGCTTCCATCTATTTCAACCTTACGTTTCTTTCCGAAGCTTTTTACACCAAACTCGTCAAATTCTTTTCGCACTTGCCTGCCAATTCGGTAGGGAAAAATGCAACCGTTCATTACAACATAGATTTAATAGGAA
>JAPKFY010000005.1 GCA_026646335.1 Aequorivita sp.
GGGGATTATCAATGTTGCCGAAGTCTAAAGCTTCACCGTGTATAGTAACCTTACTCCGCTCTTTTGTTCTTTCTGATTAATACTTAAAGTTAAATGATTTAGAGAAAATCAAACTTAAGCAGTATATAAGCTATGGCTTGGTCTGTCCTCACTTGGAAAGGTTCGTGCCGACACACGCCACAGCTCATATACATAAACGTTGTCTCCAATTTGAGAAAACCGCAAAATGAATAGATTAACATTAATATTTGCTATTGTTTTACTGGTTTCCTGCCACAAGGAAAATCAATCTGACCAGACTATCAATTCCTCACATATAAAATATTTTGGATTTACATTGATTGACACGTATTGGGACGACCCAACCGATAATCAAACGAAAACAAATTATATTGATGAAGTCTTCGGGTTCTCAAATATTGCCGATATTTTAGTTGTAAATCCTTCTGATAATATTGTTGCAAGAATGACTGAAATGAACGATTTTCAAGTGAAAAGTATTTTGCATTTATCGGAAATATTTTTTGAAATAGTGGGTACTTCAAGTCCTTCCGGAGTTGAATATGACTTGCGAACAGACTTTCAATCAAGATGGGACGAATTTATAAATGTGAATAATTTACAAGTCAATCAGGATTTAATACAATCATTTTATATCGGAGAAGAACCAACCTGGAACGGAATATCATTTTCGGAATTAAAATCTGCAACCGATTATGTGAAGTCGGCAATTCCAACAATTCCAATAATGATAATTGAGGCTTATCCAATAATCGACCAGCTACAAATCCCAAATTCAGTAGATTGGATTGGATTTGACCACTATTTTATAAAAGACCCAAATTCAAATCTTGATTATTTGAGCGAATTGAATAATCTAAAATCAAAATTCACAAATGCTGAACAAAAATTAGTAATTATTATGGATACACATTATATCAGTTCATTGCACGGAGATTTTGGAGGAATAGCATTAAATGAAATGGACGTAGTAGCCAATAGTTATTTTGAATTAGCAAAATCAGAACCTAAAACTATTGCCATATTAGGTTATTTTTGGCCAAGTGGTTTTGATAGTCCAGAATCAATTGGTGCGAGAAATATGCCAGAAAACATAAAAGAAAATTATATCCGAATAGGAAAAGAAATAACAAATAAAAATTAAAAAATGGCTACAACACTCTGTATAGCTCATTGCGGTTGCGGCGGAAAAATGGTCGCTCATTTTCACGCAATGAGCCATACACAAGACCTTTAACAGCAATCTAAACCAACCAACTCAATAGGAATTGACAAAAGAATACGAAAGAGCATTATCGGAGTCCGAGAAAAGGATTTTAAAAAAACATATTGACGAAGCAAAAGCCGTAGTTCCTAAAAAAATAAAGCTGATAATTCTTCAGACATTAATAATAATTAGCTTTGCAATAATTATATATTATTTTCCTGAAATTTGGTTAATTACAATATTAGCAATAATTACTTTCTTCATTATTTGGTCAATATATATTGACATTCCACACTTATTAAACCTACCAAAATTTCTAGCGGAAAAAGAAAAAGTAATTAAAAATGGAGTTGTAAGAGTTAATGAAATAAATATTGACAGATATATTAAAATTGCCAACTTTGAAGACGATGGAAATCATTTTATTGTAGAATATAAAGGAATGTTGTCCTTAATTGGTGGACAGGAATTTCTTGGCGTTAGAAAACTAACAAATAAGTTTGAGCAAATTGAAATAATGAACCCAGAAAAAACCAAAATTTATTGCGATAAAGTAAATAAATCTGGAGAAAGTGTTAATCCTTATTATGTATTCGAAAAGGGAATTTCGGACAAATTAGCGGAATCAGAAATTTGGACTAATCTGACCAATAGAATACCTTTTCCGGGAAAGCTTGAAAATTTGGACGAGTTTATTAAAGCGGATAAAATGAAATGAAAAACAGCTGCTAACACCGTGTTCTATGAAAAGCACAAATCCCGTTCTACGTAATTTGACCAAAAATATGAAAATAACAAAAATAATGCTTTTCCTAGTTTTAGGAAGTTTTCAAGTCTTTGGACAAAACACGAAAATTGACTCCATACAGAATAATAAAATAGTTAAATTTAAATACGAAGCTCTAATCATTCCAACAGTCTTGATTGGGTATGGAGTTGTAGGTCTTGAAAGCCATACGCTTCAGCTTCTCAATACAGAATCAAGAGATGAAATAATTGAAAGCATTGATGATAAATTTACCATCGATGACTTTTCCCAATACAGTCCCTTTCTTGCAGTTTACGGATTAAATGCTTTTGGAGTCAAAGGAAAAAATAACTTTAAGGACAGAACGATAATTTTAGGAACTGCCTATCTAATTATGGGCGGAACAGTAACTATTTTAAAAAGAACGGGAAATGTAGAAAGACCAGATGGCTCGTCCAAAAATTCTTTTCCTTCTGGACATACTGCAACAGCTTTTATGGGAGCGGAATTTTTATACCAAGAATATAAAGATGTCTCTGTTTGGTACGGAATTTCAGGATATTTAGTAGCGACAGGTACCGGCCTTTTTAGAATGTACAATAACAGACATTGGCTAACTGATGTGGCGGCAGGTGCTGGCATTGGGATATTGAGCACTAAAATTGCATATTGGATTCATCCTTTGATAAAGAAAACAATTTTTAAAGACAAAGAAATTGCGAATGGAATTGTTATGCCTTTTTATAATGGAAAGGAATATGGTTTGGGAATATCAATGACATTGTGAAAAAACTACCCACAACAAAGTGACCTAATGATTAATTGCCAGTACATTCTTACTTGCGAAAATTGCTAAATTAAGTGCCTAACCATACACAAACAACTTGTGGGCAATACCAAGAAACCCGAGATGCTAAAAGAAAAATTCCTGGATTTAATTAGAAAATATTCAGATAACGAAAATTACAATTTGGAATGTTGGCGTGAAATTGAAAAAAATTATTCCTCCAAAACGCGTCATTACCATAACCTTGAACATTTGGAAAATATGATTGTTGAATTGAAGAATGTTGAATCACAAGTTAAAAATTTGGACACTTTATTATTCGCAATCTATTATCACGACTTAATTTATAAGCCAACCAAAAGCAACAATGAACATCAAAGTGCCTTGCTGTTTAAAAAAAGAATCTCTGAAACTTCCTTTGCCAATCTACGGGAATGTATGGCTCAAATTGAAGCAACAAAGGAACATAAATTGGCAACGGATAATGACACAAACATCCTTTTGGATTTAGACCTTTCCATTTTGGGAAAAAGCCCTAAAGAATATAAAAAGTACTGTGAAGACATAAGAAAGGAATATAAAATTTATCCTGATTTTATGTATCGCAAAGGAAGAATAAAAGTCCTAAAAAGCATATTGGAATTAGATTCCATATATAAAACTGACTTTTTTAAGCAAGAATATGAAAATCAAGCAAAAGAAAATTTAAGATTTGAATTAAACCAATTGAATTAATACACTTTTAACCATTCTTAATCCGCAGATAACTTTATAATATTTAATTTTGGACTTCGGTACAATCCCGATAACTATCAGGACGGGACCACTCAGCCACCTTTATTTCAAAGCTATTGGGATTTGGGATGGGTTTTAAGTTCAAAAGCTCAATAATTAATGCCTTTAATTAAATAAAACAATACAATGAAGTACGATCAAATTGACAGCAAACTCTTTATAAAAAACCGCAAAAACTTTATGGCCCAGATGAAGCCAAAGGGCGTTGCGGTTTTTAACAGTAACGATATTTTTCCAATTGGCGCAGATAGCACCATGCCCTTCCAGCAGGCGCGGGATATTTTTTACCTAACCGGGGCCGATCAGGAGGAAACCATACTTGTTCTTTTCCCTGATGCGCCAAACAAGGACCATCGCGAAATGCTTTTTGTGCGAGAAACCAACGACCACATTGCCGTTTGGGAAGGTGAAAAACTTACCAAAGAAAAAGCCTTTGAGGTTAGCGGAATAAAATCTGTTTACTGGCTGACGGAATTCGACAAGATTTTTTATGAAGTAATGACCCAAGCAGAGCGCGTATATTTCAACACCAATGAACATTACCGCCAAAGTGTGGAAACCGAAACCCGCGAGGATCGTTTCATCAAAACCACCAAAGAAAAATTTCCAGCGCACACATGGGAGCGCAGCAATCCAATCTTACAGCGATTGCGTGCCGTGAAAGACAAGATTGAAATTGACTTGATTCAAACAGCCTGTAATATCACAGAAAAAGGCCTTAGAAGGATCTTGAATTTCGTAAAACCCGGCGTTTGGGAATACGAGATTGAAGCCGAGTTTATGCACGAGTTTTTACGAAACCGTTCCCGTGGTTTTGCCTATACGCCTATTATTGGCAGTGGCAACAATGCAAACGTATTGCACTATATAGTTAACAACCAACAGTGCAAAAAAGGGGATCTTCTTCTTTTGGATGTTGGTGCTGAATACGCCAATTATGCAAGTGATATGACCCGAACCATTCCCGTGAGCGGAAAGTTTAGCAAGCGTCAGCGCGAGGTTTACAACGCCGTAAAGCGCGTGAAAGACGATGCCACAAAAATGCTCGTTCCCGGAAATTACTGGAAAGAATTCCACGAAGAAGTGGGTAAGTTGATGACCAAGGAACTTTTAGACCTAAAACTGATTGACAAAGCAGATGTAAAAAACGAAGATCCAAACTGGCCAGCCTATAAAAAATATTTTATGCACGGCACCAGTCACCATATGGGGCTTGATACTCACGACTATGGAATCCTTTGGGAGAAGATGACCGAAAACATGGTCTTTACCGTAGAGCCGGGAATCTACATTCCGCAAGAAGGCTTCGGCGTTCGTCTGGAAGACGATGTGGTTATCCAGAAAAAGGGAGAACCATTCAACCTGATGCGCAATATTCCCATTGAAGCGGAAGAGATTGAGGAGATTATGAACAAGTAGAGCAAAGAATAAAGAACCAAGAAAAAAGACTTAAAGAGAATTTCTTTTTAAGTCTTTTTTTCCTAAACAACATTAATGGAAACTTCATATATCTATATTGGCATTTTTCTCATCCTTCTCGGAATCGTGGTAAAACATTTCAAGCTTTACTTCCTAATCGCTGGCTACAACACCATGAGCAAAGCCGAAAAGGAAAAAGTAAAGATTGAAAAAGTAGCCACTCTGATGAGAAACGTTCTTGCTTTTATGGGCATAGCAACAATTGCAATGGGTTTTGCCAACTCCTATTTTGAAAATCCAGAGATAGTAAACTACATCTTTTTCCCCATAATAATTGGAAGCGTTGTTTTTCTTTTGATAAAATCCAATTCTTCGGAATATAAAAAATAAATTAGGCCCTTTCAGGCCCCTAAAGTCTCTGATACCTTTGGGACCTTTACATAATATGACTTTCAATTATAAAGACATTCCAATCCATTACGAAACCTTCGGAAAAGGGCAGCCAATGGTTCTGCTTCACGGTTTTCTGGAAAGTTCAACCATGTGGAAACCGCTGATTCCACAGGTATCAAAGAATCATTTTGTAATTACAATTGACTTTCCCGGCCACGGAAAAAGTGGAGTGATTTCTGAAATTCATTCTATGGAATTGATGGCGGAAGTTGTAAATGAAATAGTGCAACAGCTTAAAATTCCAGAGGCCACATTTATCGGCCATTCCATGGGGGGTTATGTAGCTTTGGCCTATACCGAAATGTTTCCCGGAAAAGTTGATAAATTGGTTCTTCTAAACTCAACACCTGTAGCTGATTCTGAAGAGCGCAAACAAAACCGCGATCGTGCGCTGAAAGTTATAGACCTAAATCCACGGGCCTATATTAGCATGGCTATTGGAAATCTGTTAGCCGAAACTTCCCGTAAAAAGTTTGCCTCAGAAATTGAAACCCTAAAAACGGAAGCCTATTCTTTTCCAGTGGAAGGCGTAAAAGCCGCAATAAAAGGAATGCGTGACCGAAAGGGCCGAACAAAAATTTTGAAGGATTTCAACAAAGGGAAATTTATGATTTTAGCTGAAGAAGATCCTATTTTACCTATTTTGGAGACAAAACAGTTAGCCGAGCAATGTGGTTGTTCTGTAAAAATTATTGAAGGAGGCCATATGAGTGTGATAGAAAATCGGGATGCAATTGCTAAATATTTGCATTTAATCGGATAAAGCTTGCACTTTATCTAAATAATTGCTAATATTGAAACATCAACCCCAATTAAATTGACAAAGATGGATAAAGTTACGCCCCAAAGCCGACCTCCAATTTTGAGCCTTGTATGCACTGCATTTGGCCATGATTACATCGTAACCCGCAAAATTACCGACCACATTTATGAATATAAATGCGCTTGTTGCGGAAGAGAGGTTTCAAACAGTTATTCAGGTAAATTTGAAGCACTTACCCGCAAGCAACGCGAAGTAAATGAGTGTTTATCTTCTTTTTTCAAAAAGAAGAAAAGACTTTCTATCCATTAGAAAGCAGCAATTTTCTTTAAGAATATTCTTCCTAAAAATTAAGGAACAAGGTTCTTAGTGCCTTTTTATAAAATCTATCCGTTATTTTTTAGCGCATTCCAGCCCCTTGCAACCAAAGGTATTTTTGTTCCCGCGCGGCTTATTAAATGGACTCCTTCTTTTTCATCAGTTATATGGCCAATTACCGTTAGGTGTGGATTCGCCTTAATTTTTGGGTAATCCTCGGTTTTAATAGTGAAGAGCAGTTCATAATCTTCTCCACCGCTTAAAGCGATTGTAGTACTATCGAGGTTGAATTCTTCACAAGTTGAAATAACCTGAGGATCCAGCGGGATTTTATCTTCAAATAAATTACAGCCAGCTTTTGAGTTCTTGCAGATATGTAAAATTTCAGAAGAAAGACCGTCACTAATATCAATCATTGAAGTAGGTTTCACGCCCAATTCCTCCAACAAACCTGAAATATCCTTGCGCGCTTCGGGTTTCAATTGCCTTTCCACCAAATAGGAATACGGCTCCAAATCTGGTTGTGAATTCGGGTTTACCTTAAAAACTTCCTTTTCGCGCTCTAAAACCTGTAGTCCCATATATGCTGCGCCAAGGTCACCCGTTACAACTAACAGATCGTTTTCTCTGGCACCACTCCTGTATATTGCTTCGCCTTTATTTACGGTTCCGAGAGCGGTAATGCTTATCAACAAACCCGTTGTGGAAGAAGTGGTATCGCCGCCCACAACATCAACCTTATAGATTTTTGCGGCAGCCATAATCCCTGTATAAAGCTCTTCCAAAGCTTCCACAGGAAATCTATTTGAAACTGCAATACTCACTGTAATCTGTGCAGGCTCTGCGTTCATGGCGTAAATGTCAGATAGATTGACAACTACAGCTTTATAACCCAAATGCTTTAAAGGAACGTAACTCAAATCGAAGTGCACGCCTTCCAAAAGAAAATCCGTAGAAACAACAATTTCTTTTTTTGAATCGCAGGAAATTACCGCGGCATCGTCGCCTATGCCCTTCACGGTTGATTTTTGTTTTATTTTAAAGTTTTTCGTCAGGTGGTCTATAAGGCCAAACTCGCCCAAATTTTCAATGCTTGTGCCAGAGTTGTCTTTATTTTCGAACATTTGTATTGTTTATAGTTATTTTTTGCAAAAATACACCTTCAAATTCAATAAGTGAAACTTCAATTTAATAGTTATTTCGAATTAAAGGCACGAATATCCGTTTATAGCGTTAACATTATACTAATATTTAACCTATTACGTTTGTAATAACAATTATAATATTGTTATTTTAGCACGTTTTTTAATCTTAACACCTATATATGAAAGTATTATTACAAGTCTTAATTTTATTATTTAGTACATTATCAATAGCCCAAACTCCTTGTGTAAACGGCATGGCCGGACAATATCCTTGCAACGGTCTTGATCTTTTATCCCGTATTAGCCTAAGTGCTATGAATGCCAGTGCAGGGAATGATTCTTGGGGATGGACTGACCCACAGGATGGGAAAGAATACGCTATTATGGGCTTGAACAATGGAGCTGCATTTGTTGATATCTCAGACCCAATAAACCCAATATATCTTGGCAAACTGCCAACACATACTGTTTCCAGTATTTGGAGGGATATAAAAGTATATAACAATTACGCCTTTATTGTTAGCGAAGCTAGCGGCCATGGAATGCAGGTTTTTGACCTTACCCGCTTGCGCAGCGTTAGCAACGCCCCTGAAATTTTTACAGAAGATGCACATTATAACGGTTTTGGGCACTGCCACAATATTGTTATCAATGAAGAAACTGGTTACGCCTATGCTGTGGGAACAAGTACTTTTGGCGGCGGCCCACATTTTGTGAACATCCAGAATCCATTGAGCCCTGTGGCTGCAGGTGGTTTTGGTGGAGATAACTATAGCCACGATGCACAAGTAGTGATTTACGATGGTCCTGATGCAGATTATGCAGGCCGTGAGATTCTCTTTGGAAGTAATGAAGACAGGGTTTCAATTGTGGATGTTACCGATAAAAACAATCCAATTAGTATTTCAAATGGTTTTTATGGCAGTGTAGATTACACACACCAAGGTTGGTTAACTGATGACAAAAATTACTTTATCATTGGTGATGAATTGGATGAGTCCAGTTTTGGGTTTAATACAAGGACCATCATTTTTGACGTGAGTGATCTGGACAATCCTGTAGTCCATTTTGAATATGAAGCAGATGTTCAAGCAATTGATCACAATGGCTATGTAGTTGGCAATGATTTTTATCTTTCTAGCTACCGCGCGGGTTTACGAATCATGGACATCAGTGATATTGAAAACCAAAATATGGTCGAAACCAAATTTTTTGACACTTACCCAGGAAGCAATTCAGCAAACTTTGACGGGGCGTGGAGTGTTTACCCATATTTTGCAAGCGGAAGTATCGTAATCAGTGATATTGACAGAGGTCTGTTTATTGTTCACGACCCATTATTGAGTATTGGAGACAACTTGATTACAAGCTTTTCCGTAGCTCCAAACCCAGCAAAAGATATTGTGACGATTTCTTCTAAAGCAGAGCCCATCACAAGTGTTGAAGTATTCAACCTACTCGGTCAAAAAGTATTGGACGCAAAGTTTTCCGAAAACCTTTCTGAAAATTTAAATGTTTCCAATCTACAAACTGGCATGTATGTTTTGAAAATTAATTCAACAACAACAAAGCGATTACTGATTGAATAAAAAAAGAACCTACTTAGCTCCCCTTATGAAACTCCCTAAAATCAAAAAAATAACTTTTTTTCTACTGGTATTGCCCTTTATTTTCATTTGTGTTTCTTGTGGAAACGATGATCCTCCGGGCGGTGGAGACCCAGACCCAGACCCACCTGCTTTTGGAGTGGTAGAACTGGTAAAAACCTATGGTGGCAGTGGAATAGACGAAGCTGTTTCTGTAATTGAAGCAATAGATGGCAATTTCATAATTCTTGGAACTACGCGAAGCACTGATGGAGATTTAGCCGGAAGAAGTGGTAATGACAGCGATTTTTGGCTTCTGAAAATTTCAAAAGAAGGCGTAATTATTTGGAGCAAAACCTTTGGCGGCAGTGATGACGAAAGTGCCTCTCGAATAACCAAAACCAACGATGGTGGTTATCTATTGACCGGTTATACCACAAGTAATGACGGCGATGTTTCTGGAAACGAAGGATTTCAGGATTACTGGATTCTTAAAGTTGATAGCTCTGGAAACAAAGTTTGGGACAAAAATTTTGGCTTCTCAGGAAGTGATCAGGCCTATAAAGCCTTCCAAACCTCAGACGGCGGATATTTCATAACTGGATTTTTTGACGTTACTGCTAGTGGCGGCGGCGGGAACGACCTTCAAAAAGGTGCGCATAGAGGTGTGCTACACGGCGTTGGTGAATTTTGGGGTATAAAACTAGATGCCAATGGAAACAAACAATGGCGTCGCTATTTTGGCGGCACCAATAACGACCGAAGCTATGACGCACTCGAAACTGCAGATGGTGGTTTCTTAATGACAGGCACCTCAGAAAGTGAAGATTTTGACAAAACAGACCCAAAAGGAAGCTATGATTATTGGGCCGTTAGGCTAAAGGCCAATGGCGATTTGGTTTGGACCAAGTCTTTTGGAGGTGCGGAAATTGACAATTCCTACGCTTCAATAAAAACCAACGATGGCAATTACCTTATGGTTGGAGACTCAAGAAGTAGTGACCAGGACGTAACTTCTCCCCGCGGAAATGCCGATGCTTGGTTGGTAAAGTTCGATGGCAACGGAAACAAGATTTGGCAAAAATCATATGGCGGTTCACAGTTTGATACTGCCCACAGTATAATTCAGCGCTCAAATGGAGATTATATTCTTTCAGGCCACAGCCGTAGCAATGATGTTGATCTGACAAGCAACAACGGTTTTAACGACGCATGGATATTTATGGTGGACAAAGACGGAAATCTGAAAGGACAGAAAAGTGTGGGAGGCTCAAGTCTTGACTTTGCTTCGGAGGCAATTGAAATCTCAGATAACAAAATATTGGTTGTTGGAAATACTGAAAGCAATGATATAGACATCCCTTCAAACAAAGGCTCAAAAGACTTTTTATTAATTAAATTAAAAATATAACCCCCTTATTTAACCTATGAAGAAATTCTTTTTTTTAATTGTCATGGCTTTTTTTGCCATTGCTTGTGGCAGCGATGATGATTCGCAGCCAGAAGTTCTTGGATGTACCGATCCAGCCTCTGTAAACTTTAATCCATTGGCCAATACGGATGATGGATCCTGCATTTTCAATAAGAATATTACCTTTAATTTTACCCAAAACTGGGACGGCCAGTCTGTAACTATTGCAGATTTCAACACTACCGTTTTCACGAATGAATTTGGAAATTCTTTAAATATTTCAAAGCTGCGGTATTTAATTTCCAGAATATCACTTCACAAAGCAGACGGTTCCACAGTTGACTTTGAAGAATATAAGTTAATTGATTTAGAAGACCCAGCTTCCCTGGACCTTACGCCTGCAATAATGGCGACAACGGGAGATTATACAGGTATTTCATTTGTATATGGTTTTAATGAGTTAGACAATAGGAGCGGTGCCTATCCCGATCTAAACGCCGCTAATTGGAACTGGCCATCTATGTTAGGTGGTGGATATCATTTTATGCAGATGGAAGGAATGTATGACGACACAAACGGAGCGCCACAACCGTATGCTTACCATAACGGTACTGCCCGAGTTAGTGACGGTGTGTTTGAGCAAAACTTCATCGCCTTGAATTTTAACCAAAACTTTACCATTACCAATGATGCTACCATTGAAATAAAAATGAACATTTCCGAATGGTACAAAAACCCATATCTATGGGATTTGAACGTATTTAACACAGACTTAATGATGAATTATGCGGCCCAAAAACATATGCATGAAAACGGGCCTACTGTTTTCAGCATTGGCAATATAACCCAGTAAAATTTTATGAATGATGGAACGGTCTAAGAAAATATTCAGATTATTGATTGGGGCTTTGGCAATCAGCCTTCTGGTTGCTTGTTCTTCTAATGACCCAGACCCCGTTGAACCTAATGAGGATTATGTTCCCACACCAAAACCATTGACCGTTCCTTCAATTTTTGGGCAATTATTGCCCCCACCTTCCATTCCTGCTGATAATCCACAAACTGTGGAAGGAATAGCACTTGGAAGAAAATTATTTTACGACCCAATTCTTTCTGGCGACGGAACACAAGCTTGTGCTTCCTGCCATAAACCAGCCAATTCCTTTACGGACGAAAATCAATTCAGCATAGGCATCGATGGTTTTGAAGGCACTCGCAATTCTATGCCACTCTTCAATATGGCCTGGAACACTAACAATAAATTTTTCTGGGATGGCCACGCCACAAGTATTGAAGAACAAGCCCTTGGCCCAGTAGAAAATCCCATTGAAATGCACAATACTTGGGAAAATGCCGTAGCAAGTTTACAAAGCAATAGTGCATATCCCGAACTTTTCAACAAAGCTTTTGGAACCAGCAATATTACCAAAGAATTGACCGCAAAAGCGATCGCACAGTTTGAGCGTACCCTTATTTCGGCCAATTCTCCTTTTGACCGGTATTTGTTGGGCGAAAATTCATTGACGCCCCAAGAAATCAACGGGTTTGCCATTTTTATGGACGAAGCTCGCGGAGACTGCTTCCACTGCCATGGAAATGAATTCAGCCCATTGTGGACCGACAATATTTTCCACAACAATGGGCTTGACGCCATTATTACAGACAAAGGTCTGGGCATTGTAACAGGAGACCCTAATGACGATGGCAAGTTTAAATCACCTTCTTTACGAAATCTGGCCTACACCGCTCCCTACATGCACGACGGTCGTTTCGCCACTCTTGATGAGGTAATAAACCATTACAGCGAAGGATTGGTCTATTCTCCCACCATTGACCCATTAATGAAAGCCATTTCAAGAGGCGGGGTGCATTTGATTGAATCAGACAAGGCAGACCTAAAAGCCTTCTTGCTTTCACTTTCAGATCCTTCCTTTATCAACAACCCTGATTTTCACGACCCCAACTAAGCTTTATTTCATTTCAAACACTTTGATTCCCCAATAAAACGGCACTGTTAATTATTGTTTAAAACTATGGAGCGATAGTTTTTAAATCCCACTTCGGTATGGTTAAAAGTACTATTTGATGTATATTTGCCCTCTAATTTAGAATTAATCTATATATGATTAAGGTAAGTGAAAGTGCAAAAACCAAGATAGCGCAACTGATGGCCGAGGAAGGTTTCAACATTGCGGTAGATTATGTTCGCGTGGGCGTAAAAAGCGGCGGATGTTCCGGTTTAAGCTACGAACTGAAATTTGACCACAGCCTTGGCGAAAACGACAAACTTTTTGAAGAAGAGCAGGTAAAAATTGCCGTGGATAAAAAGAGTTTTTTGTATCTCGTAGGAACAACCCTAGAATTTAGCGGCGGACTTAACGGAAAAGGTTTTGTTTTCAACAACCCCAACGCAAACCGCACTTGTGGCTGTGGGGAATCTTTTTCACTTTAAAAATATTGACGATGAGCAAGTACACAGAAGACGATTTAAAAAAAGAACTTGAAACCAAAGAATACGAATATGGTTTCTATACCGATATTGAATCCGATACCTTTCCTGTTGGATTGAATGAAGATGTAGTTAGAGCTATTTCCTTAAAAAAAGAAGAACCAGAGTGGATGACCGAATGGCGCTTAGAGTCGTTTCGCTATTGGCTGCAAATGGTGGAACCGGATTGGGCAAATGTGAATTACGAAAAGCCAGATTTTCAGAACATTTCCTATTACTCCGCCCCTAATAAAAAACCAAAATACGACAGTATTGACGAAGTAGATCCAGAGCTTTTGGATACTTTCAAAAGACTTGGAATTTCTTTAGACGAACAAAAGAAACTTGCGGGAGTTGCTGTAGATATAGTTATGGACTCTGTTTCTGTAGCAACCACTTTCAAAAAAACCTTGGCTGAAAAAGGAATTATTTTCTGTTCCATTTCCGAAGCCATAAGAGAACATCCCGAATTGGTTAAAAAATATCTGGGTACCGTAGTGCCTCAGCGCGACAACTTTTACGCAGCCTTGAACAGCGCCGTTTTCAGTGATGGTTCTTTCTGCTACATCCCGAAAGGTGTTCGCTGCCCAATGGAGCTTTCAACCTATTTCCGTATAAACCAAGGTGGAACCGGACAATTTGAAAGAACGCTATTGATTGCAGACGAAGGAAGTTATGTAAGTTATCTGGAAGGCTGTACCGCCCCTAGTCGTGACGAAAACCAATTGCACGCTGCAGTTGTGGAATTGATTGCTTTGGACGATGCCGAAATAAAATATTCAACCGTACAAAACTGGTATCCAGGCGACAAAACCGGAAAAGGAGGCGTTTATAATTTTGTGACCAAAAGAGGTATTTGTGAAAACAGAGCGAAAATTTCGTGGACGCAAGTGGAAACCGGAAGCGCAGTAACCTGGAAATACCCCAGTTGTATTTTGAAAGGCGACAATTCCATCGGGGAATTTTACTCCATAGCCGTGACGAATGACTATCAGCAGGCAGATACGGGAACGAAAATGATCCACATTGGAAAAAATACTCGGAGCACCATTATTTCCAAAGGTATTTCCGCTGGAAAATCACAGAACAGTTATCGTGGATTGGTGAAAATTATGCCGAATGCGGACAACGCGCGAAATTTTTCGCAGTGCGATTCCTTGTTGATGGGCAACAGTTGTGGCGCACATACTTTCCCCTACATTGAAGTGAAAAATAAAACAGCCCAAATAGAACACGAGGCTACCACAAGTAAAATTGGGGAGGACCAAATTTTCTATTGCAACCAACGCGGTATTAATACTGAAAAGGCAATTGCCTTGATAGTAAATGGTTTCAGTAAAGAAGTTTTGAACAAGTTGCCAATGGAGTTTGCTGTAGAAGCCCAGAAACTACTGGAAATAAGCCTTGAAGGCTCGGTTGGATAACTATAATACAGCTCACTATTTTAAAAACTAAACTATCTTTTTATTATGAAAAAAATCATTTTAATGCTAATGCTCTCGGCAGCAGTGTTTTCCTGTAAAAATTCAGAAGAAAAAAACACGGAAAACGAAGAAATAACTGTTGAAAATGTTGAAAAAATGCAGGCTTACAAAGGAGATTTTATAAGTTCCGACGGAGCAATGGTGCTGATGGGATCCAATTTTATTTATGGCGTTAAACGCGACATGCTCTCTGAAGGACTCTCAAAACAAGTGGCGGCAATAAAAGTGAACGATTATGACATGATTGGCGTCATTGTTAAGGGAATCGTTTCCAAAAATACTGACAAAGAAAGCGAATGGGAAGAAATAATAACAATCAAAGAAATTATGAGGGTTGCCGATAAACCTTCCGAAGTAGATATTAAATTAAACGAAACAGAAAAGAAGAATTAAGATGTTAAAAATTAAAGATTTATACGCTGGCCTGGAAGGAAAAGATATACTGCAAGGTATCAATCTTGAAGTGAAAGCGGGCGAAGTCCACGCAATAATGGGGCCTAACGGTTCCGGGAAAAGCACTCTGGCCTCGGTAGTTGCCGGTAAAGAAGAATATGAAGTAACCCGTGGCTACATCACGTTTGAAAACGAGGATATTTCAGAATTGGATCCTGAGGAAAGAGCACATAAAGGCATTTTTCTTTCGTTCCAATATCCTGTAGAAATCCCTGGCGTTTCAGTGACCAACTTTATAAAAACGGCTATCAACGAAACAAGAAAAGCAAAGAAGATGGATGATATGCCCGCTTCCGAAATGCTTAAAATGATAAAGGAAAAGGCAGATATGTTGGAAATTGACCGCAAATTTCTTTCACGTTCATTAAACGAAGGCTTTTCTGGAGGAGAAAAGAAACGAAACGAAGTTTTCCAAATGGCAATGTTAGAGCCAAAACTAGCAATCCTTGACGAAACCGATTCCGGATTGGACATTGATGCTTTAAAAATTGTTGCCAACGGGGTGAACAAGTTGAGAAGCGATGACAATGCCGTAGTTGTAATTACACACTATCAACGCCTTTTGGACTATATAGTTCCAGATTTCGTGCACGTTTTGATGAACGGAAGAATCGTAAAATCCGGCACCAAGGAACTGGCTTACGAGCTTGAGGAAAAGGGGTACGATTGGATTAAGGAAGAACTCGTTTAAAATAGTTTCTGGTTTCTGGTTGGATAAAAAACTAAAAATTTATGGCCACAATTGAACGGTTTGAAGATTTAGATATTTGGAAGGAAGCAAGACTTCTTTCCAAAGAAATAATCCAGTTGTTAAAAAAATACTGAACTAAAAACCGATTACAAACTAAGAGACCAGATAAAAAACTCGTCGGGTTCCGTAATGGACAAAATAACCGAAGGGTTTGAAAGAGACGGAAATTTAGAATTCAGACAATTTCTATCAATTGCAAAAGGTACCGCGGGAGAATCTCGCTCGCAATTATATAGGATTTTTGATTCTGAATATATTTCAGAAGAAGAATTATCTTCTTTGATTAATAGATATTTGAACCTAAGTAAACGAATAGCGAACTTTATCATATATCTGAACAAAAATGAATTTAAAGGCAACAAGTACAAATAACTTGAACCCTGAAACAAGAAACTTGAAACAATATTTTCATGAGTTTTAAAGACAAATTATTATCATCATACATAGCCTTGGAGGATTATCTGGAGTTTGATTCGCCGTTGCATGATATTCGGAACAACGCCATTAAAATCTTTGAGGAAAAGGGATTTCCAACCAAAAAAGAGGAAGCCTGGAAATACACTTCACTGAATCCATTGCTGAAACCAGATTACAGCGTCTATTCCAATAAAGAGCGGAATGTAGAACTGAAAAACGTTCGCAAATATTTCCTTCACGAAATAGACACCTATAAATTGGTTTTTGTGGACGGCGTTTACAATTCATTCCTTTCGGAAACAACGCACGACACCTTGGACGTTTGTTTAATGTCTGCCGCTTTAAACAAAAGCAAATACAAGCCTGTGATTGAGGCATACTTTAACAAAGCAGCCAAAAGTGATAGTTTGACTTCGCTTAATACTGCTTTCACAAAAGAAGGTGCTTACATCAACATTCCAGCGCACAAAGAAGTTGAAAAACCTATTGAAATTATCAATTTTTCTACTGGAAATGAAGCTGCAATGTTTCTTCAGCCTAGAAATTTGATTGTGGTTGGTGAAAACGCACACGTTCAAATCATTGAGCGTCACCAAAGTCTTTCCAGTAATGAAGTTTTGACCAATTCAGTAACAGAGATTTTCGCTGAAAAGCGCGCTTACGTTGACTATTATAAAATCCAAACCGATGAAGCAACCGCTTCGCTGATTGACAATACCTATATTTCGCAGCAACGCGATACTGTTTGCCGCGTGCATACTTTCTCCTTTGGCGGAAACTTGGTGCGCAACAACCTCAACTTTTATCAAAAGGGCGAAAACTGTGATTCCACATTAAAAGGGATTACAATTTTGGAAGGCAATCAGCATGTGGACCACAACACTTTGGTACACCACATTGCGCCAAATTGTGAAAGTCATCAAGATTACAAAGGTCTTTTTGCGGAATCGTCCATAGGAGTTTTCAACGGAAAAATAGTTGTTGAAAAAGATGCCCAAAAAACCGATGCCTTTCAGCAGAACAACAACATCCTGATTGACGATAAAGCCACGATAAACGCCAAACCACAATTGGAGATATTTGCAGACGACGTGAAATGTTCCCACGGTTGTACCATTGGCCAGTTTGACGAAGAAGCTTTATTTTACCTTCGAAGCCGCGGGATTGGCCTGAAAGAAGCTCGCGCTTTATTGATGTACGCTTTCGCAAACACCGTTTTGGAAAGTGTAAAAATTCCAGAATTGAAAGTTAGGATCAACAAGCTTATTGCCAATAAAATAGGGGTTAGTTTGGGGTTTGAGCTTTAAAATAATTTCTTATGTCGTTTGATGTTCAAAAAATACGCAACGATTTCCCCATCCTTTCCCGAAAGGTGAACGGCTATCCGCTGGTGTATTTGGACAATGCGGCCACCTCACAAAAACCGCAGCAGGTTATTGACAGCATTGTGGATTATTACAGCAATTACAATGCAAATATCCACCGAGGTGTGCACACGCTTTCACAGGAAGCAACGGACGCTTACGAAGCTGCCCGGAAAAAAATACAAACCCATTTTAATGCAAAGGAAGCTCACGAAATTATTTTCACCGCAGGCACAACCCACGGAATAAATCTGGTTGCAAATGGTTTTTCTGAAATCCTTAAAAAAGGTGATGAAATAATTGTTTCCGCAATGGAACACCACAGCAATATTGTGCCGTGGCAAATGCTTTGCGAAAAAACGGGCGCCATTTTGAAAGTGATTCCGATGAATGAGGAAGGGGTTTTGATTTTTTCGGAATATGAAAAATTGCTATCCGAAAAAACGAAACTCGTTTTTGTAAACCATATTTCAAACGCATTGGGAACCATAAACCCAATAGAAAAAATTATTGAAAAAGCGCACAGAGTTGGAGCAGCAGTGCTTATAGACGGCGCGCAATCCTGTTCGCACATAAAACCAGATTTACAAAAGCTGAAGGTAGATTTCTACGTAACTTCCGCCCACAAAATGTGTGGCCCAACTGGCATGGGGATTCTTTATATGAAAGAAGCATGGGGCAACAAACTTCCACCCTATCAAGGCGGTGGCGAGATGATTGCTGAAGTAAGTTTCGAGAAAACCACTTACGCAGGACTTCCACATAAATTTGAAGCAGGAACGCCCAACATTTGTGGTGGAATTGCTTTTGGAGCAGCTATTGACTATCTAAACGCAATCGGTTTTGAAGCAATTGAAAAGCACGAAAACGAACTTTTAAAATACGCCACAGAAAAACTGTTGGAAATAGAAGGATTAAAAATTTACGGTACTGGCCCTGATAAGACCTCGGTAGTTTCCTTTAATATTGAAGGCATTCACCCGTACGATATTGGGACGATTGTTGACAAATTGGGCATTGCCGTGAGAACTGGCCACCATTGTGCCCAACCCATTATGGATTTTTATAAAATTCCCGGAACCGTTCGGGCTTCCTTTGCTTTTTACAACACTTTGGAGGAAGTGGACGCTTTGGCAAAGGCCGTAAAAAAAGCTAAATTGATGTTAAGCTAACCCATCACTAAAAGTTAAAACTTGAACTTTGAATGTTCAACTTTAAAACGAAAAAACATGAAAACACTTGCCACCTTATCATTATTAATATTTGCAGTAATCTTTACAAGTTGTGACGAAACCAAAAAAGTAATTGACGTTGCCGGAAGTGTTCAGCTAACGGGCAATTATACCGTTTCCACAATAAATGGAAAGAAACTAGTCAATACCACAAACCCAACATTTACACTTTCTGCTCTGGACAATTCCTTCCGCGGAACGACGGGATGTAATTCAGTATTTGGCAATTATACCATTGATCTCTACGCAATCAATTTTGGCCAACTTGCCGTGAGTGAAAAGATGTGTATGGATAAAAACATTATGAAAACCGAGCGGGACTTTTTGGACGCACTAAACAACACTGGGTCCTATGCTTTGGAAAATAACGTACTCACTTTGTATTCCAAAACAGATAGAAGCGTCTTGCTTAGCGCAACAAAAGACAAAACCAATTAAAAAGTACCCAAGACGATGACGATTGAAGCAATACAGGAAGAATTGATTGACGAATTTTCTATGTTCGACGACTGGATGCAGCGCTATGAATATATGATAGAGCTTGGCAAATCACTTCCTTTGATTGACGAAAACTTAAAGACCGATGACAAGCTCATCAAGGGTTGCCAGAGTAAAGTGTGGCTCAATTCTGAAATGAAAGACGGTAAAATCATTTTCACAGCAGATAGCGATGCCATTATTACCAAAGGAATTATTGCAATTTTGGTACGGGTTTTTTCAGACCAAAAACCACAGGCAATACTGGATGCTAATACTGATTTTATTGACGAAATTGGCTTGAAAGAACACCTTTCGCCTACTCGGGCAAACGGTTTGGTTTCAATGATAAAGCAAATGAAAATGTATGCCTTGGCATACCAGACTCAAATTAAAAATTAAACAAATGGAAGCAGATACAGAAATTGACATGGCCGAATTAGGCGAAAAAATAATTGAGGTTATAAAAACCATTTACGATCCAGAAATCCCCGTGGATATTTATGAACTTGGACTTATTTACGACGTCTTTATTAACGAAGACCGCGAAGTAAAAATACTGATGACCTTAACTACTCCAAACTGCCCAGTTGCAGAAAGTTTGCCAATGGAAGTAGAAGACAAGGTAAAATCAATGAAAATGGTAAAAGGTGCCGAAGTGGAAATAACCTTCGACCCGCCGTGGACCCAAGAACTGATGAGCGAAGAAGCCAAGTTGGAACTTGGAATGCTTTAAAAAGGCTGTAGGCTGTAGGCTGTAGGCTGTAGGCTGTAGGCTGTAGGCTGTAGGCTGTAGGCTGAAAAATACTTTTTACTTTTAACTATTTTACTTATAACTCTTTTCAGTGTCTGAAGAAATCATAAACCGCGTAGCGAACAGCAAGCTTTTAACCTTTGACCTTGAGGAAATCTATCCGAAGGGCGAGCGGGTTTCTTTTGATATTTCGCAATGGTTACTGGAAGGCATCGTGCTTCGTGAAAGTGAGTTTCGGAAAAAAGCTTCGGAACACGATTGGGCACAATACCAGGATAAGTATGTTGCGCTTTTCTGCAGCACGGATGCTATTGTTCCAGGGTGGGCGTATTTGCTTTTATCACTTCATTTGGCGCCCTTAGCCAAGAAAGTGACCGTTGGTAGTTTAGACGAACTGGAAAGCATTCTTTTTGCTGAATTGCTTCAGAATATTGATATTTCAGAATACATAGACAAACCAGTTATTATTAAAGGTTGCGCCCATAAACCCATTCCACAGAATGCCTATGTTCTTTTGGCGCAAAAACTTCAGCCTGTCGCAAAAAGCATTATGTATGGCGAGGCTTGTTCTTCTGTTCCACTTTTTAAAAGAAAGTAGAAAAATTTAAATTTCAAAGTAAGAATTCACAAAAAAAGTATTGTTTTTGGCTCTGTCACTGCCATATATTTAAAAGAGTAAGTACTTTTGCAAAAACAAAACCTCTTATAAAGATGAAAAATATTTTATTTCTTGCAATTCTTTTTGCTGTGCCTTTGGCTATGTTTGCCCAAGAAGAAACTCCAAAAGATTCTATTCCCAATGGATGGACTCGTGCCGGAAACCTTTCATTATTATTCAACCAAGCCGCATTTAACCACGAATGGACTGGTGGTGGAACTTCAAACTATTCAGGAAACCTTTCACTAACTTATGATTTCAATTATAAGCACGATAAAATTTCTTGGAACAACCGTTTGACTGGAGAATATGGCTTAACCAAAAATAAGGACGATAAGTACTCCCGCAAGACCAACGACCGTTTGGAGTTAAACTCCATTTTAGGCCAGCAGATAAAAGAAAGAAATTGGTATTATTCATTGTTTTTTAACTTCAAAACCCAGTTTGCTCCGGGTTATGAATTTAATACGGACCTTAACCCAGACGACGAAGGGTATCGTACCGAAACCACTCATATCTTGTCACCTGCCTATATACAGTTTGGCCCTGGTATGCTATGGAAAAAAAGCGACAATCTGTTTGTGAATATTTCTCCTGCTACCGCAAAACTTATATTAGTTGACAAAGATTTTACTGCAGTAGATGAGTCTGTTCCTGGTGCGTTGGATGCATATAACGAAAACAAATATTTCGGGGTTGACGCCAATGAAAGCACCCGTTTTGAATTTGGTGCTTCGCTTTCTGCCTATGCCAAGTTTAATATTATGGCGAATATTTCCGCAGAAAACATTTTGAATCTTTATTCAAATTACCTTGATGATCCACAAAATGTTGATATTGATTACACTTTTAACCTAGTGATGAATGTGAATAAATACATTACATCAAACGTAACCTTTCAAGCAATTTATGATGACAATGCCGTGCAAGGCTTCCAGATTCGTGAGGCTTTGGGGGTTGGGGTGACTTATGGGTTTTAGGCGTTAGGCGTTAGGCGTTAGGCGTTAGGCGTTAGGCGTTAGGCGTTAGGCGTTAGGCGTTAGGCGTTAGGCAAAAATAAAAAAGCTGTCAGGTTTTATTACTTGGCAGCTTTTTTATACTCTTATTACAAACAATTTTTAATCTTCCTCGGTATATTCATCATACAGAAAGCTATTGTACGGAAAACGGGTTGTGTGTATTTCCTTCACTTTTTCATAAACAAGTTTTCGGAACTCACTGAAATTTTCTTTGTTTAATGCTGAAATGAAAATTGCCTCGCCATTCAGTTTTGCCATCCAGGTTTGTTTCCATTCTTCCAGAGTGTAATGGGCTTTGGTTTTTTCGGTCATTAAATCGTCCTCCTCAATTTCTTCGGGATGATAGGCATCAATCTTGTTGAAAACCATAATTGTTGGTTTGTCTGCGCTGCCTATTTCCTCAAGGGTTTTATCTACGGAATCAATATGATGTTCAAAAGAAGGATGGCTAATATCTACCACGTGCAACAACAAATCTGCTTCGCGCACTTCATCCAACGTACTCTTGAATGATTCAACAAGTTGGGTGGGCAATTTCCTGATGAAACCTACGGTATCGGTAAGTAAAAATGGAAGGTTGCCTATAACCACTTTGCGAACGGTAGTGTCAAGCGTTGCAAAGAGTTTATCTTCTGCAAAAACATCGCTTTTACTGATTGAGTTCATCAATGTAGATTTTCCCACGTTTGTGTAACCAACCAAAGCCACACGCACCAATGCGCCACGATTGCCGCGTTGCACTTCCATTTGGCGGTCAATTTTTTTCAATTTGTCTTTTAGCAATGCAATCCGGTCACGAACAATACGTCTGTCCGTTTCAATCTCCGTTTCCCCCGGACCGCGCATCCCGATACCCCCTCGCTGGCGTTCCAAGTGTGTCCACATTCCGGCAAGACGCGGTAGCAAATATTGGTATTGAGCAAGTTCAACTTGGGTTCTAGCATAGCTGGTTTGTGCTCTTTGGGCAAAAATATCCAGGATCAAGTTGGTGCGGTCCAACACTTTGCAGTCTAACTCTTTTTGGATGTTTTTTTGTTGGCCCGGTGATAGTTCATCATCAAATATAACCACACCCACCTCGTTTTCTTCAACAAAACTTTTCACTTCCTCCAACTTTCCGGTTCCAATAAAAGTTTTCGGATTGGGCACGTCTATTTTTTGGGTAAAGCGTTTTAGCACTTGGCCTCCGGCGGTATAAGCCAAAAATTCAAGTTCATCAAGGTATTCTTCAGATTTTTCTTCGTCCTGAAATTTTGTAATCAGTCCGATCAACACTGTTTTTTCGTAAGAAATGTCCGTTTGCTCTATCATAAAATAATTTATAGCGCAAAGGTACAAAACACTTAGCAAGAGTTTTTTGTACTTTACAAGCAATTAACAATATTTCATTTTTTAAAAATGAAGGCTATGCCCATAAAAATCTATGCAGAATCTAAACATCTAAATGGTTTGAGCTATTCCATTCCTTTATAATCAATCTTTTCATTAAAAAGATAATTAGGTTTGTGCAAGAATATATTCTTGAAATTTTATATATTTCGATGTTAAAAAAAAGTTAACAGATTACAATTATAATAACCACCAATTAAAACTTTATGAATAAAAAATTACCTCTCTATTTACAAAGTTGTCGTCATTTTTTTAAAGTCAACTTTAGACCGCACACACTCACACTTTTTAGTTTCTTACTACTGACTTTTTCAACATTTGCACAAGGACCGGGATGTCCAAACGTTTATGCTGGAGAAGATGTGGAACTGGACTGCGGTGTGCCTTGTACAGACCTTACAGCAAGTTATCTTGACACTGGAGAAACCACCAGTTATGCTGTTTCTTCCATTCCTTATGATCCACCCTTTCCGTTTACTGGAGGAACCCCTGTTTCAGTGAACACAGATGATGTATGGTCTTCTGCAATCCAACTGCCTTTTGATTTCTGCTTTTTTGGCCAAACATATTCGCAAATGGTCATCGGCTCCAACGCTGTGGTTTCCTTTGACCTAGCCAACAATCCACCGGGCGGCTATTGCAGTTGGTCGTTTGATGAATCAATTCCCGACCCGAACTTGTTTTTTACAACAATCTTCGGACCTTACATGGATGTGGATCCCTCCATTGGCGGCTCTGGCCAAATTAACTGGACCGTTTTTGGAGAATCACCCTGTAGAACGATGGTGGTTAATTTTCCAGACATTCCATATTATTCATCGGCATGCAACAATCTTAAACTTACATCACAAGTTGTTATTTACGAAACCACCAATGTGGTAGAAATATATGTACAGGATAGGCCAAACGGCTGTAGTTGGAATGATGGAAACGCTGTCTTGGGTATCCAAAACCAAAACGGAACTGTAGGCTATACCGCTCCAGGAAGAAACACTGGAGATTGGGCCGCTTCAAACGAAGCTTGGCGCTTTACGCCAAACGGCGCCTCAAACGTAGTCTTCTCTTGGTTGGACTCTAGCGGAACTGTAATAGGTACCGATCCAACAATAAATGTTTGTCCAACAGAAACAACAACAGTATATACTGCACAAGCTGTTTACACTAATTGTAACGGCGATGTGGTTACGGAAACTGATGAGGTTACTGTAACAAGAATAGGCTCCTTTACAGTAGATCTTGGCGGCGACCAAGAACTTTGTGAGGCCCAAAGCTATGATATTACTGCCGAAATAATAGGTGGAAATCCTGCCGATGCTACTTTCCTGTGGAACACAGGTGAAACTACACAAACCATTACGGTAACTACTTCTGGAACCTATACCGTAGAAGTAACCATTGGCACTTGTACCGTTACCGCCTCCGTGGTAATAAACTTTAACGATATTCCTCTGATTGAACTGGGAGATAATGTTGAAACTTGCTTCTATGAGCCTGTAGTTTTAGACGCTTCCCCTTCCAATTATAACCCTGCCGATGCTACTTATGAATGGAGCCTGGACGGCGTTGTGCTTGCCGGAGAAACAAATCCGACCCTCAATGCTACCCAATACGGCGTTTATAGTGTAAATGTTTCTGTGGGAGGCTGTTTGGCCACAGATGAAGTAACCATTTCACAACAGGAACTTCATGTTTCGTTAGGAGATGATTTTGCTTCTTGCTTTAAAGTACCAGAAACCCTTACTGCTGAAGCAATAGACTACGACCCAACCCTAGCGACCTATGAATGGAGCTTGGACGGTGTAATCCTTGTTGGCGAAACTAACCAGACGCTCAATATTACCCAATATGGGGTTTATAGTGTAACCGTTACAGTGGGTAGTTGTCTGACTACAGATGAAGTAACCATTTCGCAAAAAGACCTTCATGTTTCGTTGGGAGATGATTTTGCTTCTTGCTTTGAAGTACCCGTAACCCTTACCGCTGAAGCAATAGACTACGACCCAACCCTTGCTACATACCAATGGAGATTGAACGGTGCAATCCTTGCTGGCGAAACCAACCAAACCCTCGATATTACACAGCCCGGATCCTATTCGGTTACTGCAACTGTTGATTCCTGTACTACAACAGACAGTATAGTGGTCGGTTTGGGAAGTCTGGAAGTAACTGTTAACGAGGATTTCCAAACCTGTTTTGATTCTCAAGTTGTTTTGGAAGCTATGCTTTCTCTTCAAAATCCAGATGCAACTTACCAGTGGAGCCTTGATGGAACCATTATAGCTGGCGAAACAAATTCCACATTAATAATCACTGAAATTGGTACTTATACCGTAACAGCAACTGTTGGAAGCTGTACTGCATCAGATAGCGTGGCGGTTTCATATAGAGACGATCTTGAAGTTACACTAGGCGAAGATTTCCTAACGTGTCCAAACGAACCACAAACGCTAACTGCAACTACCATTGAAGAAGGCGCAACCTATCAGTGGTATCTGAACGGAACTTTATTGACCGGAGAAACAAACAGTACGCTCAATTTTATGGTTGAAGCGGGAACTATGGGTACCCAAACCTATACCGTTGTAATTTTAGTTGGCGGATGTTCCGGTACAGATTCAGTGGATGTTAATTTGTACACCGTTGGAAATTGCGTAATTTCTGAGGGGCTTTCACCAAATGGAGATGGCTACAACGATACGCTGGACCTAAGCTTCCTAAACGATAGAACTGGAATCAATAAACTTCAAATCTTTAATAGATTGGGAACACAGGTTTATGAACAGAACAATTACATCAACCAATGGAACGGCCAAACCAATGATGGCAATGCACTTCCAACGGGAACGTATTTTTATGTAATTGACCTTGCAGGGAATGATGCTGTCTATGGCTCACAAGCCACAGGTTGGATTTATCTTAACCAGAAAGCGAACTAACCCATTAAATACTTTTTAACTACCAAATAGATAAAAATGAAATGTCCACCAATTATTTCCAAAATTAATGAGAACGAGTTATCGGGACATTCCATCTTCCAATTTATCAAATATTATATACAGATGAAAAAACATATATATATCATAATAGTATTGATGGCGGTGCTGCTCTTTCAGGAAACACAGGCGCAGCAAGATCCTCAATATACCCAGTACATGTACAACATGAATGTGATAAACCCAGCTTATGCAGGATCTAAGGAAAGCCTTTCCCTTACTGCCTTATACAGAACCCAATGGTCCGGTATGGAGGGCAATCCAGTAACCTTCACTTTTTCGGCAGATTCGCCAATAAGTGAAAAAATTGGTTTGGGTATTTCAGCAATAAAAGATGAATTGGGGCCTGTGAAGGAAACCAATGTCTTCGCAGACTTTTCATACACCCTTCAATTGGGAAACACTGTAAAACTTGCTTTGGGTCTTAAGGCTGGGGCAACTTTTCACGAGGTGGGGCTTTCAAGTTTGGAACTACAAGACCCTAACGACCCTTTCTTTTCAGAAAACATAAACAAAACCTATCCTAATATTGGCGCAGGTGCTTTTCTGTATGGCGAAAAGTTTTACTTGGGATTGTCCGTTCCAAATATGTTGAAATCAGTTCATTTAGATGAAAACGGAATAAAGTATGGTTCGGAAACAAATCACTACTTCGCAACTGCGGGATATGTTTTCCAAGTTTCAGAAAGCTTTAAACTGAAGCCTTCCGTAATGGTGAAATCTGCTTTCGACGCACCAGTTTCCTATGACGCGAACCTGAACGCATTATTTTACGATAGATTTGAGCTTGGAGCCTCCTACAGATTGGACGATTCCTTCAGCGGTTTGGTTGGGTTTCAAATTACGCCAAACATCCGCGTAGGCTATGCTTATGACCACGTAACTTCCGACCTTAAAGCGGTAGGTCCAGCTTCGCACGAAGTAGTGCTGACCTTCGATCTGTTCTTTAAGCCACGCGTTTTACGTTCACCAAGATTCTTCTAATAACCAAACAAATTTCATTTAAGATGAACAAGATATATACAATCCTTTTACTCATAGCGGTAAGTGCCACAATGGTTACCGCCCAAAACAGTAAAACAAAAAAGGCCGATCAATATTACGACCGACTTCAATATACCGATGCCGCTGAAGCCTATCAGAAATTGCTGAAAAAAGGTGAAGGCAGCACTTACGTTTTTGAGCGTCTGGGAAACAGCTACTACTTTATAAACGATACCAAAAAAGCCGAAACCTATTACAAAAGAGTTGTGAAAAAGAAGGACGTTGATCCAGAAACCATTTACAACTATGCCCAATCCTTGAAGGCAAACGGCAAGTTTGGTGACTACAATACTTATATGAAGCAATTTGCTGAAATGAAACCAAGCGATTCAAGAGCGGTTGCATTTATGCAAAATCCAGATTACCTTCCTAAAATTGTGGATGAAAGCAACCAGAAATATTCCGCCACCAACCTTGATGCCTTGAATTCTAAATTCTCAGATTTTGGGGGAACGGTTGTGGGGAACGATTTCTATTTCACTTCCGCCCGCAACACAACCCGTAAAAAGTACGGCTGGAACGAGGAACCATTTTTGGACATTTACAAAGCTTCCATCGTTGGCGGTGTTGAAAAGAATGAAGTACTGCTGAAAGGCGACGTAAATACAAAATACCACGAAAGTACCGCTGCTATTACGGCAGACGGCAAGCGAATGTATTTTGACCGAAACGATTACTACAACGGAAAATACAAAAAGAGCGAAGAGGGCATCAACGAATTGAACATCTATTACGCCGAAAATGTGAACGGGGAATGGATAGACATTAAACCAGTGCCTTTCAACGACCGCCAATACTCTACAAGCCATCCTGCGCTAAGCCCAGACGGAAGCACTTTATATTTTACCAGTAACCGTCCAGGAGGAAAGGGAAAGGCAGATATTTATAAAGTTTCTATTTCAAAAGACGGCTCTTTTGGAAGTCCTATAAACTTGGGTGAAAACATCAACACCGAAGGAAAAGAAGGTTTCCCGTTTGTAGATGCCAACGGAACGCTTTATTTCTGTAGCGATGCGCATTTAGGAATGGGCGGGTTGGATGTTTTTGCAGCCGAAGCAAAGGGAGCTGATTTTGGTGAAGCCAAAAACCTTGGCCTTGGCGTGAACAGTAGCGAAGATGATTTTGCGTATTCTTATGACCCAGCCACGCAGGAAGGCTATGTTTCTTCCAACAGAAAAGGTGGAAAGGGAAGCGATGATATTTATAAAATCAAAAAACTTGATATTTGTGATGTTATCATAAACGTAATTGTAGTTGACGCAAGCAATGACGAGCCAATAGCTGGCGCACGTTTGGATTTGTTTGACAAGCTTGAAAACAAACTGAAGAGCCAATCTACCGGTCCAAACGGAATAGGTAAAATTACTGCAGCCTGCAACCAAGAGCACGTTGTGCAAGCTTTCAAGGAAGGATATGAAAGCAATGCCGAAACTGTTGCTTCTTCCAAAGAAGGCGAAAAGAGTATTCGCATCGCGCTTCGCCCAATAGATGAAATTGTGGAAGGCGATCTTGTAAAACTGAACCCGATTCTTTTCGATTTTGACAAGCACAACATCAAGCCACAAGCAGCCTTCGAGCTTGACAAATTGGTAGAATTGATGAAGAAAAACCCTGAAATGGTAATCAAAGTTGAAGGCCACACAGATAACCGCGGTACCGATGCATACAATATGGACCTTTCAGAAAGACGTGCCAAAAGTACCGTGCAGTATGTAATTTCAAAAGGAATTGCAAAAGACCGCATCAGCGGACAAGGTTTTGGCGAAAGCAGACCAGCCGTGGATTGTGGTGCAAACTGCACCGAAGCACAACACCAATTAAATAGACGTTCAGACTTTATTGTGGTGAAGAAATAACCACAAGGTAGTATTAACTGGTAACCAACCAGAAAAGAGCCCCTGCCCATTCCCCTTGTGGAATGTTGCAGGGGTTTTTTTTTGTTAAATTGAAACTTGTATAGTTGCGGAAGCCTCCTATTTCAACCAGATTAACCACGCGATGCAATCGCGCGGTAGCAGGGGTCTATAAAAACCCGCCTCCAATAAAGAAACGGTTTTTCAAGATTTCCAAAGTTATTCAATCGCAACGTTCGCCTTCCATAACCACATCATCTATATCGCGAATAAACAATTGAACATCACTGTTGAAAATGCTCAACACAGCGGTCAAAGTACCGTTGCCCTCTGGAAGTCTAAGATTTTTGAAATCTGCATAGCCACTGGTTCTTAGTATAATGGTTTGTCCATCACAATTTTCAACATCTCTGTTAACCCCATAGGTATTGGTTAGGTTTCCATAATGTTCCACCCCTGCAAGTCCTTCTGGAAACTGCACGTCTTCAAATTGGACCAAAGTATTTAATCTTTCGGGATCTGAAGCTTCGTCTATGGTAATAATTGCAGGAATTAATTCAACCTTTTCAATAGAGCGATGCATTCTGGTTTCAAAATCCTGAATTTCTATTCTCCCTACCTCATCTCCATTCAGAACACCAATAGTGGGGAGGCCAGCATATTCACCTATATACAGACCATCTACCCTGAAATAGATCTTACGCCCTGGTTCGTACTTTGTATAAAGATCGGTAGCATTTGTAGAGATGGAAACTCCTGTAGTTGGATTTTCTGGAGCGTCTTGAATTACAAGGGTTTTGTAAAAATTGCCTGCTTCATCATTTGAAACTACATAGGCTTGTAAATACAATTCCATAGTGGAACCGCTGCCTGCTTCAATTATTTTTGGTTCATAACCGCGATATATATCTTTTACAGTTTTAATATCAATATTAACGGCAACGTTTGGTTCTTCAACGCTAATTTCCGGAACGTTATAATCATCATCCTGCACACAGGAAGTAGTAGTCATTCCTAAAAAGAATAGGAAGAGTAAAAGTTTGCTATTTTTAAAATTTTTCATCGCTTCTTAAATTAAATTTCTCAATCCGTTAAAACCGAACGTACAGGTTTAAATAATATGTAGTTCCGTATCCATACCAATACTTTGGTCCAAAAACTTGGGTTTCGTTGGCCGCATCTTCTGAAAGGGTTTGGTAGTTGGCGTTTCTTCCTTGTTCAAAACCACCTGTTTTGTATTCTTTGTCTAAAACATTGTTGATGGCTGTAAAGAAACCAAGGTAGTAATCTCTTATTTTCCAAGATTTTCCACCCACAACGTTCACCAACATATAGTCGTCAAACTTTTCTTGTTTCAACAATTCCCTTGCAACAGCTGGGTCATAATCGTTGAAAGGCATCCCGTCTGTGTCCAAATAAAAGTTTTTGGTTCTTGAAAGCGGTGAAACGTCAATATAGGCATTGTTAAAATAGTTTGCCGTTGCCCCAACCCACCAGAAATCTGGATCGCGGTATTCAAAGCCAATTTGGTATGCCTGTTGGGGGCCACCAGCCACTTTATAATCCTTTAAATAAGCAGGGCCATAATCTACCGATGATATTCTTTGGAGGGTTTCAGCATTAAGCGCCCCGCCAAAATCTGAAGTAATGTACAGGTTCGGGTTGTTGTCATAAGAATTCTGCCCATAGGCAGCGGCACCCTTCAACTTAATAGTTGTAGTTACTTGGGTTTCAATACCTAGTTCAGCACCAATATTCTTTTTGTTTACACCTGTAAGGATTTCTTGGATAAAACTGTTTTCCACAACTCTATCAGCACCCTGAACAGAAATACCATCGGCATAATAGAATGAAATCTCCGATGCATCTTGCATCAAGGTATAATAACCTGTTAAACGTGCTTTAACTATTGGCGAACGGAAAATATAACTTCCATCTACGCTGATGTTTTTCTCTTCTGTCAAGCCAATTACAGTTTCATTATTTTGGCGTGAATTGGAAAAAGAGTTGCGCAATGTTGGTGCATCCGTGAAGTAGGCGGTGTTCAATTCAAAAGCTTGTCTTCCTGATATTTTATAAGTCCCACCTGCTTTGGCGCCGTAAGTAGTGAAATCGAGTTCTTTACTTTTTCCGAAGGAATTATCGGCAAAATTGCCATTTTTGTAGAGGCCATTTCTTAGGTAAGTTGTCTTGCCAACTTTTCCTGCTACATAAAAATCAACTTTTGAGTATGAAAACTGTGCCTGTGCAAAACTGCTGAAATCGCTTGCATCCAAATCATAGTTATATTTAAACGTATCGTCTTTGCCTACCACACGGTTTGGATTGTTCAAATCGTTTTGGGCCTCATCCCCATGTGTGAAAGTATCTATATCCAAATAACCATTTCCCCCCAACAAATCGATCATATATGCAAAGTTGTTGGAGCTTAGGTTTCGGTAATTCAAAGAAACGGTAATACCAATATTGTCGGTTAGCTGCGAAGTGAGAATAGTATTGGCAGAAAGCTGCTTGTCGTCGTTTCTATCTTCGTATAAATAATAACGGGAAGTACCACCGTAGAAAACGTTGGTTTCATAAATATTCTGCCAATCTATTTGGCCATCGTTCACAAACTCTGAGTATGCTTGATAGGCCCCTCCGTAATTTGGTCCATTTGGATCTGCCAAAAAATAGCTAGGCAGTTTTTGATAGTAGGACGGGTCTGGGTTTGGTGCATTGTCATATCCCAATCGGCTGTTTCCAGTTTTTCCAAACTGATAGCCTACATTGGTGTTAAGATGTGTCTTTTCTGAAATGTCCCAATAATGATTAAGCATTATTACAGGCTCATTCACTTTTTTGATGCGGGAGTTGCGCATTTCGCCATCCTGTTTTCCCCAATAAGCATTATATTTTGTGTCTTTCAGGTCGTAAACCTCTTGGGTATTTGGGGAAGATTTCCCTCTTCTGTTTGGCGTATAGAATGCTGTAAGATTTAAGCTTTGGGCATCATTGAATTTTCTTTCTACAGAAGCAAAGAATGAATTGGCATCATACAAGGTTCCATCGTTAAAACCTTCTTCGCCAAAACGCCTGGCCAGCAACACCGAGTATGCCCAGCCTTTCGGAAGCAAACCACTGTTATAGGAGCCTATTACACGGCCACGGTAGCTTCGATTACTGCTGGCGTAAGAAATTCGGCCTCCTTTGCGATATTGCGAAGCACGCATAATAATGTTGGTAGTTCCGGCAAGGTGCCCGAAATTATACTCGTTTGCCGAAATTCCCATTGAGAACATCTGGTTGCGTTGAGCATCATTCAGCCCGCCCCAGTTTGACCATTGTGGCCTTCCGTTATAGAGTTTGTTCATTTCCAGTCCATTGATGAGTACTTTCCCGTCTTCAGAATCATAGCCTCTCGGGCGGAAAAAAGTGGTGCTGAAATCATACGAAGCCGCATTCAAAAACACATCTTTGGAAGCTTGGAGTAAGCCCGAAACGTTGTAGGATGTTCCTTCGTCTTCGTCCAGTTGTTCGTCAGAAAGACTGATAACGCCAATCTGTTGTTCTACTTCTAATAAGTCAACGGACAAAAGAATGGGCTTTAAGTTAACAGGAGCATCATTTTGGATAGTCACCGGAATTTTCAAGCTGGTGTAGCCCAGTTTTGAAATTTCCAAAATCTGTTCGCCCTGCGGAAGGGTTTCCTGCGTAAAGGAAAATGTTCCTTCGGCATTGGTAACGGTACTGAAAATACTGTTCCGGATGCTTACTTTCACACCCGGAATGGGTTCGCTGGAGTTGATATCAAGTATTCGTCCATATACAATGGCCTCTTGGGCAAATGAAGATAGCCCAGCCAAAAAAAACACATACCCTATAAAAATGAAGCGTTTCATCTTTAAATATGAATTTTATTGGGGAGAAAATAACTGGGGAGAATTCTGCTTAGAAAGTATAAATTTAATAAAAATATTATCATTTATGAAATATATTTGTTAACTTTTTGCGATTAACGGTTTCAGTAAAAATGGAAAAGCTTTTTCAATACCCACTTTTTCTTTTCTTATTTTATATTACTTTTTCATTTTCCCAAACCGAAAAAGAATATAAAGTAAACACGATTGCCTTTTACAACCTTGAAAATCTTTTTGACTACGAAAACGACTCCATTACTTTTGACGATGACCGTACTCCCGAGGGCAAAGATCATTGGACGAAGGAAACTTACGAGGCCAAACTGATGAATATGGCAAAGGTGATTTCTGAGATTGGAGAAGACATTACAAGCACTTCTCCAGCTTTGATAGGCGTAAGCGAAATAGAAAACCGTCGCGTACTAGAAGATCTTCTTAATCAAGAAACATTGGTAAACAAAGATTATGGCATTGTACATTTTGACAGCCCAGACCGTCGCGGTATTGATGTGGCTCTACTTTACCAAAAGAAACTCTTCACACCCACAAATTATAAAGCTTATGAGTTAATAATTTATGACGATCAAGATCGCAGCAAGCGCGTCTATACACGTGACCAACTATTGGTTAGCGGTATGTTGGACGGCGAAAAGATTAATGTAATTGTTAATCATTGGCCTTCCCGAAGCGGCGGCGAAGAAAGAAGTCGTCCAAAACGCATAAAGGCAGCCGAACTGAACAAGCATATAATGGATTCATTGTTCAGTGAAGACCCGTACGCAAAAATTATAACCATGGGCGATTTGAATGACGATCCCGTAAGCCCAAGCATAAAGGATGTACTGAAAACCAAGGGCAAAAGAGAAAACATGAAGGTGAAAGAACTATACAACCCAATGGAAGATATGTACAAGAAGGGAATGGGCACACTGGCCTACCGTGATGCATGGAACCTTTTTGACCAAATAATAATATCTGCGGAGTTGACCAAAAAGGATTATACTTCCTATCGTTTTTATAAAGCTGGAATCTTTAATAAAAACTACCTGGCCACACCGCGAGGGCAATACAAAGGCTATCCGTTCCGAAGTTTTGTGAATGGCTATACGGGAGGCTACAGCGATCACTTTCCAGTCTATATTTATTTGATAAAGGAGAAGGTTTCGGAAAATTGAACTAATGTCAAAAAAATAATGTAGGTGCACGATTACTCATGCACCTACATTATAATTGTTATTCCGTGAAAATATATTCACAGCTTTTTATCACTAGTTAAGCCATTGACTCCAAGGAATCCTGCTCAGCATCAATACCAATGCAATGGTATAGAATATTGCCAAGGTTTTGAACTTGCCGTTTGAGAGTAGTTTCTTTTTGTGTTTTGAATAGCCAATTGTTATAAAGATTACTGTCAAAATCATTACGAAAGGGTGCTCTACTGCATAAAGCCTGAATTCTGAATTCTTCATTACTTCCCCCATCCCTAAGGTGGTGATGTTTTGTAAACCTAATGGCGAAACAAAATAGAGAACCAGTCCAATGAGAAGCTGAATGTGTGTTACAATAAGTGCGAATAGTGAAATTCTAAAATCTTTTGCGCCGTATTCCCTTTTTGAGAAAAGCCCCGCAAGCGCATTGAATGTTGCGAGCAAAACAATCAAAAGAACCAAATATGCCCAATAGGAGTGAATGAATTGTAAAGAAGTAACCATAGTGTTTATTTTTTATAAGTGTTCCAAAGATAAGATTAATAAATAAAAAAATTGCCCCAAACTTTTGGGGCAATTTTTAAAACAATAGCAGGTTTATTAGAAATCGTAACGAAGACTTGCATTCCAAGTTCTTCCGTTACCGTAATAGTAGCCGAAAGAATCTTTTTGGCCTAAATACATCTCGTTTGTTGCGTTGTAACAGTTTGCCCTAACTGTAAAGTTATTACCTCCAAAGTCAAATTTGTAAGTAATACCAGCGTCTAAAACACTGTATGCCGGCAAGCGCTCTGCTTGATAAACAACACCGGCCTGAGCTGCATCAACCACATCTTCTGCGTCAACAAAGCCATAAAGATCTGTATAGATGTTGTAATCTGCATCTACGCTCAAACCTCCAAAAATGTTGTAATTGAAACCAAATCCAAAGGAAGTCTGTGGCGCATTGCCCACTTTGGTGCCGTTAAGGTCTACCGTTCCTTCTTCTAACAATACATTGGTTTCATCTTCTCGGGTTTGATATGGAGTTTCCCCGTCATATTTCCAGTTGCCGATGCTTCCAAAAGCTCTAAGCATAAACGCGCTTGAGTATCTATATTTCCCTTCAAATTCAAATCCTTTGTGAACTTGAGTAATATCAGTAAATCTTTGGTAACGATCTACCTGCTCAATAGGGTTTGAAGAAGTTGGATCGGCATCAATTATGCCTCCAGAAAGAAAACGGTTACCCCAGCTGGTGTAGTAACCATTCAAATCTAAACTAAATGCTCCCGCGCGAAGTCTATACCCAACTTCAACACCTAATATTTCCTCGTTGTCAATTTCGTTTTCTCCTTCTAGAATATAGTTTGAGTTTCTGATATCAGAGAAAATATTGTCCAAGAAAGGTTGTCTCGAATAGTATCCAGCGTTTGCAAAAATGGTATTATTCTCAATAAAAGTATAACCCATTCCTCCTTTAACGTTGTAGCCCAATTTGTTTACTTTCTCAGATTTTCCAAGACCGTTAACCCCTTCAATTTCTGATCCTTCAGCTCGGCCTTCTCTTTGGTAGCTTTGGGTTGAAAGAGCTCCTTGTACAAAGGCAGAAAACTGGTCTGTTTTGTATTCAGCCTGTCCAAAACCACCGATGTAATTAATGTTTTCTGAATAGTCATAGTTGAAACGTTGGCCCTCGTCTGCAGAACTGAACAATGCCGCCCAAGGATTTGCTTCAAAAGTATCGCTAATTACGTAATCCCCATCTCTTGCATCACCATATCCACGATTGTCTGCATAGCCTTGAAGCCCCAAAAGGTCATTCATTTGATACCAGTGGCTTCCTTTGTAGAAACGAGTATCAACACCAATATTTACTGTAAAATTATCGCTTACGCTGCTTTCAAGATTCGAAAGAAAACCGTACCAGTTGTGGTTGTTTACTGACATTCTTCTAACAAGTGAACCTTGACCGAAGCTACCGATTCCGTTTTCAGCGCCAGCAATGTTGTTTTCTTCAATAGCATCAAAGTCAACTTCGCCGTGGCTATCTCGAATTATATTTCTTGAACTTCCGGCAGGCCCTGTTCCTCCACCGCGACCCCATGAGGCATAAAGCACAGAAGACAGGCTTGTTTTATCGCTAATATTCCAGTCCCAGTTAAGGTTTGCTATAGGCTTGTGATAATAGTTTCTTCTAAAGGTGAATCTTTCACCATTGTAAAATCCAGAATTTGCGTTGTAGCGTTTGCCATAAAGATCATAATCTTCCAATGAATCTGAGAAGTTCTGGTCGTGCCATTGCGGTGCTCCAGTTAACAAGAAGTTGAAGGCGTGCTTGTCATTAGGAACATAGCCTATCCCAACAAAATAGTTTTGGCCCTGACCGGCTGTTCCGTCTGAATATTTTCTATGTGCTTGCCAATGGTCCAGCAAAAAGCTATAGGCCCATTTTCCTTTAAGACCAGAGTCATAACTTAGTGTTCCTTTGAAATAGCTATCGTTACCTGTCATAAAACGTGCAAAACCCCCTTCTTTTCTTCCAGCGGCACGAGACACGATGTTTACAGTTCCCCCAACTGAAGAAATGGCCAATTTTGAGGAACCCAAACCACGCTGAACCTGTACTGCGTTTGCAACGTCAGACATACCAGACCAGTTGGACCAATACATTCTTCCGTCTTCCATTCCGTTGATTGGTTGTCCGTTCAAAAGGAAGGCAGTATTTGTTTGGTCAAAACCACGCAAGAACATCTGTGAATCCCCAAAACCTCCAGCTTGGTTAGAAACATAGACACTCGGGGTGCTTTTTACAGCCTCTGGAAATTCTACGTTACCAATAGCCTTCGCTTGAATTTCAGCAGAAGTAATGGTTGATACGGCAATAGGAGTTTGGCGGTCTCTCGCCAAATCTATAATTCCTTTCCCTACTATCACAACTTCTTCAAGAGCATCAGAATCTACTGTAATTTTTATTGTGCCCAAGTTTGCAGTTCCATTCGCAATTTTGAATGGTACTTTTTCAATTGTGTACCCAATGTATGAAATGGTAAGTGTACCCGTTTTGGCGGAAGTTGTCAATGTGAAGTTTCCGTCAAAATCGGTAATGGCGCCATTAGTCGTGCCAGTTTCAACCACATTGGCTCCTGCCAAAGGGTCGTTTGATTCAGAATCGATTACTGTTCCAGTAACCGTTGCTTGTGAAAAAGCGGCAAAACCGCCCAGTAAAAAAACAAGAAGTAAAAGTTTTCTCATGAATTTAAATTTTAGGTTTAAAAATTTCGGCAAAAGTACAATCCTAGATAGGTTATAACCAATAAAATCAGTTAATAAATCTAAATAAAATTACTCTTGAATAAAGATAAAATTTAATGCCTAAAACCTTGAAAAATCGAATGTTAGTTAATAACAAGGTTATTAACATAACCGATTGTTGAAAAGTTTAAAATGAAATACAATCCAATTGTTCCTTCATGAAAAGCATATTTGCAAAATATTCTTCGTGCAATTCTTTGGGAAGGGGTTGGGAAAAAGGTGTGTCTTCTTTAAATGGATCTACTTCTTTTCCATTTTTCCAGAAGCGATAGCACACGTGTGGTCCGCTGGTGTTTCCGGTCATGCCTATCCAGCCTATTACATCTCCCTGGCTTACGTGATTTCCCACTTTAACGTTTCGGGCTTTCATGTGAAGATATTGGGTTTCGTAGGTGCCGCTATGTTGTATTTTAACGTAGTTTCCATTACCTCCTCTGTGTTCTGATTTGGTCACCACGCCATCTGCTGTCGCCAAGATGGGTGTTCCCACAGGTGCTGCAAAGTCTGTCCCTCGGTGTGGGCGAAGTTTGAACCCGTAATATTTTATGCGTCTGTTTAGGTTGTATCGGGAAGAAATTCTACTAAATTGAACGGGAGCTTTTAAGAAGGCGCGTTTTAAGTTGTTGGCCTGCTCGTCGTAATAACCAGAAATTTTCACCAAAGAATCCGAAGAAAATTTAAAGGCGTAAAGTGGTTTGCCACGATGCTCAAAATAGGCCGCCTTTATTTCCTTCAATCCTCCAGGAATAGTATCGTCTATAAATTTTTCAGTGTAAATTACCTTAAAACGATCCCCTGGCTGTAGTTTAAAAAAGTTGATGGTCCAGGCATAGATATTTGCTAATTGATCAGTCATATAAGGACTTAGATTCTGCTCCTCCATAGTTGCCGAAAGCGAACTGGTAATAACCCCCGAGGCTTCTCTGTCTTCATACCGAACAGGCTTTTGACTATTGAAAATGGAAAGCGTATCCCTAAAATCCACGACGGCGAAGTCAACATTATTGGTTTCATAAATAAAAACCTGGGTTATGTTCAGTGAATCTTTGGAATTAAGCAGCACATAAGGTTTTCCTACTCCAATTTTCCGAACATCAAAACTGTCGCGGAATTTGGTGGCCACCTCCATGATTTTTTCCTGTGAAACGCCATTAGCGAAAAGAATATCGCCAAAAGTATCGCCTTTTCGAATGGTATCCCGAATTACATTAAAATCATTTAAAACATAACCATATTGCTCAATTATTTTTTCTTCGGCTGCGATATTGGCATCAGCCAAATCTTCTTTCTTATTTTCACAAGCGGTGGTAAGTAGGGTAAGCGATAATGCGATTAAAATAAAATTTTTCAATGTTGGGAAGTTTTCAGTATTATATTTTTATTGTTTTGCCAATATTTTGAAGGAATGTTGCAATCCCTTAAATTCGGTCAATGTCGCTTTTAAAGAGCCCACGGCCAAATCTGCCTTTATCAGCAATGGTATTTTGTTTTTATCGTCGCTTATCCAGACAGTTAGACTTTCCTTTTCCTTAAAAACACGGCCCGATTGAACGTAAGGTCTAAAAATCAGGGTGCGAACGCGGCCAAAATTAGTCTCTAAAACTTCTTTTCCAAGGAATTTTAACCTGAATTTGTAATTTTCTTTATCGAAAAACATATTCATCTCCACTACATCACCTTCTTTAATGTTTTCGGTGTCCAATTTGTTCCGAAGGTAATAAAACGCCGAAATCATATCCTGCGTTTCTTTAGGGAATGAAAACACAGTAATTTCATTGTGTTTTTTGTCGTTTACTGTAGCTTTATTGTTGGAATGGTTAAAATCAATTTGAATATCCTTGGTATAACCGCCTTCATCAATTTTCCGGATAAAGCGATAAGGAATATCTTTTTCCTTGTCTATATAGGATTGGTAATCGTCTTTAACTTTAAAAAACCATTTTGACACCCCCACGGTTTCACCAAATCCGAGCACATGGAAAACATCCTTCCCTTTTAAAGTGGCATCCTCAACATTGAGTGTTGCATAGCCCGCAGTCACAAAACCATAATGGACCCTGAATTTGAAAAATTCACCATCGCCGTAAGCCCTTTCTTGTGCGGAAAGGAAAAAGATATTGCAAAAAAGGAATAAAAGCGTGAACAGCTTTTTCATAGATTGAGACTTAGGGAGTTTATGGGTTTTAAAATTACAACTACCATTCCAAAAAATAAACCCCACCTTCTTAAGACGGTGGGGCCTGCATAATGTTACAAGATTATAAGGTTCCTCTTTGCGCCTGTTCGCGCTCTATGGATTCAAAAAGCGCTTTAAAGTTTCCAGCTCCAAAACCTTTTGCCCCCATACGCTGGATGATTTCAAAAAACAGGGTTGGCCGGTCTTCCAAAGGTTTCGTGAATATTTGAAGCAAGTAGCCATCTTCATCGGCATCAATCATAATTGAAAGTTTTTTGAGCTCGTTGATGTCTTCTTTCATCATTTTCATGTGGTCTCCCAAACGTCGTGGAATGTCGTCGTAATAAGCTTCCGGCGGTGGCGGTAAAAATTCTATGCCGCGTTCTTTGAGTTGGCCCACAGTTTTAATGATATCATCTGTGGCAACAGCTAAATGCTGTACGCCTGAATCTTCATAGAAATCAAGATATTCCTCAATCTGCGATTTTTTTATGCCTTTTGCCGGTTCATTTATTGGAAATTTGATGCGTCCGTTGCCATTGCTCATCACTTTGCTCATCAAGGCTGAATATTCGGTATGAATTTGCTTGTCGTCAAAGGAAAGGAAATTCACAAAGCCCATAACGTCTTCATACCATTTTACCCACTTGTTCATTTGGCCCCAGCCCACGTTGCCCACCATGTGGTCAATGTATTTCAAACCAGTTGGGGTTGGGTTGTAATCACTTTTCCATTCCCTAAAACCCGGAAGGAAAGTTCCCTTATAGTTTTTACGTTCCACAAAGATATGCACGGTTTCACCGTAAGTGTATATTCCACTGCGCACCACTTCGCCGTGTTCGTCTTTTTCAACGGTTGGTTCCATGTACGGCTTTGCACCGCGTTTGGTGGTTTCTTCAAAAGCGCTTGTGGCATCATCTACCCATAGGGCAATAACTTTTACGCCATCACCGTGTTTTACAATATGGTCGTTTATTGGCGATTTACTGTTTAAAGGTGTTGTTAAAACAAGTTTTATTTTGTCCTGCTTAAGTACGTAACTAACAGAATCTCTTGAACCGGTTTCCAAACCTTTATAGGCATATGATTGAAACCCGAAAGCGGTTTTGTAGAAATGTGCGGACTGTTTTGCATTACCGACATAGAATTCTACATAGTCGGTGCCCAATAGCGGCAAAAAATCTTCTGCTCCCTCAAATATTTTTTCCAGTCCATAATCGACTGATTTTACTTCTTTGCTCATAATTTAAATATTGTATCTATTAAATTTTAATCGAACAGAGAACTCAAAGTTTATACTTATGGTAACTGCTCACTGCAACTGCTTACTGAATGTTTTTTATTCAAGCCAACTTTGGTAATACGTTCCATCCGACAGTTTCATTCCGTCTTCGGTAACCTGTAATGGTTTAAAAGTATCTACCATTACGGCAAGTTCGTCTGTTTTTATTTTGCCAATACTTCTTTCCGCAGCGCCCGGGTGTGGCCCGTGAACTATTCCGGCAGGGTGGAGCGTTATCTGCCCAGCTTCAATATCGTTTCGGCTCATAAAGTCGCCATCTACATAATACAATACTTCATCACTGTCAATATTGCTGTGGTTGTATGGGGCGGGAATACTGTCCGGATGGTAGTCATAAAGGCGTGGCACAAAACTGCAAATAACCATGGCATCGGTCTCAAAAGTTTGATGCACTGGTGGCGGCTGGTGGATGCGGCCCGTTATGGGTTCAAAATCGTGGATGGAGAAGGCATACGGAAAGTTGTAACCGTCATAGCCTACCACATCAAAAGGGTGTGTGGCATAGACCATTTCAAAAATATCGTCTTTCCTTTTCACTTTTACCAAAAACTCCCCTTTTTTGTTGTGGGTCTCCAGTTCTTGCGGCTTGCGGATATCTCGTTCACAATAAGGCGAATGTTCCAATAACTGTCCAAACCAGTTTCTATAGCGTTTTGGGGTGTAAATTGGTCTTCGCGATTCAACAATAAAAAGCCGGTTATCCTCTGTGTCAAAATCTATTTGATAAATGATTCCACGGGGAACCAATAGATAGTCACCGTATTTAAAATCGAGATTCCCTAAAAAAGTCCGCAATTTTCCAGTGCCTTTATGGATGAAAATAAGTTCATCGGCATCTGTGTTTTTATAAAAATAATCTTTTAATGATTTTTGGGGTGCAGCCAGGATAATACTGCAATCGCTATTGGTAAGTACCGTTTTTCGACTGTCCAAATAGTCTTTTTCAGGTTTTACATCAAATCCTTTAAGGCGAAGCGAATGTAAATTGTTCGATTTTACAATCTTTGGAGCCACGCTGTATTGTTTCTTGATTTCCTTTACCTGCGTGGGACGGTTTTCGTGGTAAATATTGCAGTACATTCCATCAAAACCAACGGTTCCAAAAAGCTGTTCTGAATATAGACTACCGTCTGGTTTGCGGAATTGGGTATGGCGTTTGGGCGGTATTTTGCCCAGTTTGTGATAGAAAGGCATCTTTTATTTTTTATTGCTTATTTTTATTTTTTATTGATTCTTAGGAACAAAATACCCTAAAATCAAGCTTCCCACAAATATCGGAAAAATATTGGAGCTAAACGTTTAAGTTTATGCTAAAACCGATAGCCCAGCGCCACATACCATTCGCTTTGATCCCGTTCGGGAGAATAGGAATATTTAATCTCCATCGGTCCCAAAACGGTTTCTAAACCATAACCTGCCGAAAAACCTGAATAATCTACTCCATCTATCCATTGACCGGTTTCAAAAAGATCGTTGCCCACGTTGGCAATATTAGCCGAAATATTGATGTGGTTCTTTCTAAATATTTCATAGTCTAAGGTAAGTTTAGATTTCAGATAGGTATTTCCACGAAGCGAGATGGCCTCATACCCCATAAACGAAATAATGTTGTTCATCTCCTTAAAACCATAACCCCCCAATGCAAAGTCCAGGGAAGTGGTTTCTGGCCCACCCCATTTAAAGCCGCCCTCGGTTGTTAAATTTGCTGAAATTGTATTGAAAAAAGTATAGGCATATCCTAATTTGGCCTTTGCCAGTGAGAAGGGCTCAAAGTCTTTGTTTCGGCCATTGGCCAAAAGATACCAATGAAAATCGCCTGAGAAATAAACCCCTTTCTTCGGAAAAAAACTATTGTCATAGCTGTCATATTTCATAAAACCGAAAGCGCTGTAATAATTGGTGCTTTCAAAAATGGTTCGTGGAAGGTTGTTCTCATCCGTACCAATCGTTTCCGAAAGATAACGTAGGTATTTATGTTCCCCTCCCAAACCAAAAATTAAAGTTCTGCGGAAGAGCGTCTCAAAGTAAAGCTGGTTGGTAAAATCGCTATACTTTATGGACAGTTTGTTGATAGGCAATGAAAGTTCGGCATCCAAATCGGCATCAATGAAATTCAGGGGGACATCCGTTTCAAAAAAGTGATATTTTGAATTGAAGCCCACGCTCCAGTAAAACCCTTTGTCTATATAGTATTCAAAATTATAGCGAAGGTTATCTCCAGCAATCAAATCTAATGAAGCAATATCATTATTGGTGAAAAGTCTCTTTTTTGTAAAATTCACCAAAGCAGCAGTTCTGAACAAATCGTCATAATGTGCCGAAAAACGCAGCATCATAGAGGAATTGCTTTCCCGTAATTGCAACAACAGGGTGTTTTCATTATTTTCATCTTCAATCAGCCTATAGCTGATGTCCTGAAAATTTCCTGTAGCCGAAAGATTGTTGATGCCTTCGCTAAAATTTTCATAGGTAATCTTGTCTGGTGTGCGAATTTTTAATTTGCCCAAAACATAACTTCGCGTATAATTATTAAGTCCCTCAATTTCTACGTTTTTTATGAAAATAGTATTGAGTTTTTTAAAGATTATTTTCTTTTTTTTAGTATGTTTTTGCCGTGAGGCCAACTCGGAAAGCTGCTCCTTAAAGGCTTCTGCGGCAGTCTCCCCAGATTCCACAATACTCTTTCCCGCATCAAAAGACACTACCGAAAAATTCTTGATATTCGGTTGAATATAAATATCCGTTTGTTTTCGCTTTTCAGTCATATCCCTAATGGTTCGATAATTATTTATCTGCACCAAAACGTCAAGAGCAGATTTTAGGTTCTCGCGGGTTTTAAGGCTGTCTTGCACGTCCACCCCAATAATGATGTCCATTCCTTTGGCCTTTACTTCGGTCACCGGATAATTATTTACCACCCCACCATCAATCAAAAGTTTGTCGTCAATAATTACTGGGCTAAAAAGTGAGGGCAAGGCTCCACTGGCAGTGACTGCTCGGGGAAGATACCCGTGATCCAGTATCACTTCTTTTCCAGTTTCAACATTTGTGGCAATGCAGAAAAAAGGAATGGGAAGCTCACTGAAATCTGAAATCGTACTTACGTGGCTGGTCAATTTTGAAAGGAGATTATAAACATTCTGTCCCTTTGAAAGCCCTGAAGGAAAACCTATTTTGAAGCCATCAAACGGAAGCACCAAAGCATATTTTTCAGCTTCATTTTTTTCGTAAAAGGTTTTTGCGCTTCGCGGAATATTATCTTGTATTAAGGTGCTAAAATCTGTTTGCCGAAATATGCTGTCCAACTGATTTGCTGAATATCCCGAAGCGTATAGCGCTCCAATAATTGCACCCATACTTGTCCCGCCAATGAAATCTATGCGTACACCAGATTCCTCGATCACTTTTAAAGCGCCTATATGCGCCAGGCCTTTGGCGCCTCCGCCGCTCAAAACCAATCCAACCTTTATGTCCTCCCCATCCTTTTCCTGTGAAAAGAAAAGGGTTGAAATTAGCAGGAATACTATTAAAAGTGGTTTTTTCATTATTCTCTATTCTCTATTTTTTTCTTTGGTCTTCCCCGTCAGTTTTATATTTTGAAAATGTTCAAGCAATTTTTTCGCACGGCTTGTGCCAACAACCGTTGAAAGTTCTTCAAAACTTGCAGAAGCGATGCTCTTTGTGCTTTTAAAATGTTTCAGCAATTCCACAACAGTTTTTTCGCCAATGCCAGGAATGGTTTCAAGCTCGGTGTTCAACGCTTGCTTGCTGCGTTTGCTTCGGTGAAAGGTAATGCCAAAACGGTGCGCCTCGTTCCGCAATTGCTGAATTATTTTCAGGGTTTCACTTTTCTTATCTAAATACAAAGGAATGGGATCGTTTGGGTAAAATAATTCTTCCAACCTTTTCGCAATTCCTATAATAGCGATTTTCCCGCGCAATTCCAGCTTGTCCAAACTTTTCAAAGCCGAGGAAAGTTGCCCTTTTCCCCCATCTATGATGATGAGTTGCGGCAATGGTTGCTCTTCTTCAAGCAATCTTTTGTAACGCCTATAAACAACTTCTTCCATCGAAGCGAAATCATCTGGTCCCTCCACGGTTTTTATGTTGAATTTACGATAATCCTTTTTGCTCGGTTTTCCATTTTTGAAAACCACGCAGGCCGCCACGGGGTTTGTGCCCTGAATATTACTGTTGTCGAAACACTCAATATGTCGCGGTTCTTCGGAAAGGCGAAGATCCTTTTTCATTTGCGCCATAATTCGCTTTTCGTGTCTGTCCGGATCCACGATTTTTGACTGCTTGAATTTCTCCATCCGGAAATATTTAGCGTTCCGTTCCGACAGTTCAAGAATCGCTTTTTTATCGCCCAGTTTCGGGACGTGCACCTTTACATCCTCGCCAACCTCAACTTCAAAAGGCACATATATTTCCTTTGAAAGCGAATTGAACCGCTGTCTGATTTCAACAATGGCAAGCTGTAGCAACTCTTCATTGGTTTCGTCCAATTTCTTTTTTAATTCCAAGGTGTGCGACCGTATAATGGAGCCATGCGAAAGTTGCAAAAAGTTAACATACGCATAACTTTCATCAGAAATTATGGAAAAAACATCAACGTTGTTGATCTTCGGGTTTACAACGGTCGATTTGCTTTGATAATTTTCCAAAATATCAATCTTTTCCTTGATGCGCTGGGCCTCTTCAAACTTTAAGGCAATCGCAAGTTCTTTCATCTGCTTTTTGAACTTTTTGAGTGATTCCTTAAAATTTCCCTTAACGATGTTTCGGATGGCTTCAATGTTTTCCAGATAATCCTTTTCGGAAAACAGACCTTCACAGGGACCCAAACAGTTTCCCAAATGATATTCCAGACAGACTTTAAATTTTCCAGCTGCTATGTTTTTCGCCGAAAGATCATAAACACAATTGCGCAACGGATAAAGGCCTTTTATTAAATCCAACAAGACATGTACGGTTTTCATGCTGGTATAGGGACCATAGTATTCTGACCCATCCCGTATTACCTGCCGAGTAACAAAAACCCTCGGAAAACGTTCGTTTTTAATGCATATCCACGGATACGTTTTGTCGTCTTTCAGCATCACATTGTAGCGCGGCTGATATTTTTTTATCAAATTGTTTTCCAGCAAAAGCGCATCGGTCTCGGTTTTAACGACAATGTGCTTTATGGTTTCAATTTTTTTTACGAGAATTCGGGTTTTGCCATTGTCATGCTGTTTGGTAAAATAGGAAGCTACCCTTTTTTTTAGGTTCTTTGCCTTGCCCACATACAGCAGTTTCCCTTCTTTATCATAATATTGATAAACGCCGGGCGAATCGGGAAGTGTCGCAATTTGAAGTGTTACCGAAGCATTGGCCATAGCCTCAAAGATACTTGATGTTTTGTTTTTTAAGGAATTTTTCTTGAAGCAATAAAAGTTAAGAAAGGGTTAAAAAGAGAATTTTTAAAATCTAAGATTGTGAAACTTGCGTATCTATTACAACCAACTGAATAAAAATGCCCAAAACCAATTTTTCCATTTCTTTTAAAAAGCTTTTCGTGCTTTTCCTTTCGGCTTTGTATCTGTTCAATCCTATGCAGAAACAAATTGCGGAGGGAATGCACACTTTTTCGCATGTGATGGCACATACTGATTATGGACATCATGATGAAGACCATTTGTTAGGGCACGAGCACACACATGAACACAAAATTATTGCGTTTTTCTCCAAAATATTTACTTCGGAAGAAAACCCCAAAGACCATAACGGCGTATTTTTCGATTATACTTTAGACAAACACTTTGCACAGGAATATCCCACAATTGATTTCAATATTAAAACTACTACAAAACACAATTTTTACTATTCTTTTCAAATTCCGAAGAGCGTAAAAACCATTCCCAGTCCGCCTCCGGAAATTTTCCTTTCATAATTTTTTAATGGAAGAAATCTTCTTTCATTCCAATTCTATTATTTAAATATTTTAAACCAATCCCCATGAAAAGAATAATCTTATGGGGCTTGTTGCTATGCTTTGGAATTGCGAAATCGCAATCATTAAAGGGAAAAGTAACAGACCCAAATAACAAACCATTGGAAAACGTAGCGGTTTTTGACCGGAATTCCGGAAATCACACGCATACCGATTCCACTGGAAAATTTTCACTTGAAAACGTAAAGGAAAACGATAACATTGGATTCTCCATTTTAGGTTACGCAACCTTTGAGTATTTAGTTTCAGCTCAAAGTTTTTCAGAAGCAATAAACATTACCATGGACGAAGCTGCCGTTTCATTAGAGCAAGTAACCATCACGCCTGAAGTGAACGCACTCAGCCAGATTGTGGCCGTAGATTTAAAAACCGCACCCGTGAACTCTTCGCAGGAAATATTGCGAAAAGTTCCTGGCCTTTTCATTGGTCAGCATGCTGGCGGTGGAAAGGCAGAACAAATTTTTCTGCGCGGTTTCGATATTGACCACGGAACGGATATTAATCTTTCCGTAGACGGAATGCCCGTAAACATGGTATCGCACGCGCACGGGCAAGGGTATAGCGATCTGCACTTTGTAATCCCAGAAACCATTGATAAAATTTCCTTTGGAAAAGGGCCGTACTACGCAGAATATGGAGACTTTGCTACTGCTGGATACGTAGGCTTTAAAACTTTGGACAAGCCGGACAAAAGTTATGTTTCTTTAGAATATGGTCAATTTGATGCCTTTAGAACCGTTGGTCTTTTCAATCTTTTGGACACTGAAAATAGCAATGCCTATGTTGCCGCTTCACTTAATTCATTCAATGGCCCTTTTGAGTCGCCACAGAATTTCAACCGTTTTAATACGATGGCGAAGTATAATCTGAATTTGCCCAACAATCAAAAACTGAAACTCATTGCTTCGCATTTTCAGAGCAAGTGGGATGCTTCGGGGCAAATTCCACAACGTGCAATTGATGAGGGATTGATTACCAGATTTGGCGCCATTGACGATACCGAAGGCGGAAATACAAGCCGAACAAATTTCATTATAAATCATTCAAAACAGGTATCGGATAACAAAAGGGTAACCACAAACGCATATTTTTCACACTATGAATTTGAACTGTTTTCAAACTTTACTTTTTTCTTGGAAGATCCAGTGAACGGCGATCAAATTGCACAACGTGAAAAGCGAAATATCATGGGTTTCCAAACCGAATTTTCAGATAAGATAAAAAATGAAACCCTTGATTTCTCCTACACCGCGGGAATTGGCGTGCGCTATGACGATGTGAATAATATTGAACTTTCACACACCAAAAACCGCTACGAAATTTTAGACAGAATTGCTTACGGAAATGTTGATCAAATAAACAGTTTTGCGTTTTTGAATACAGAATTTGGATTGGGCGATTTCAAAATAAATCCTGCGTTGCGCCTGGATTATTTCAAGTTTGATTACGAAAACAAATTGTCGCCAACCTACGACAATCGAAGTGAAAGCAAAGTATTCGCCAGCCCAAAACTGAACTTTGTTTACAGCCCAAACCGCGATTTCCAGTTGTTTTTGAAAACGGGAATCGGTTTCCATTCCAACGATACACGGGTTGTTATTGCCAATAGTGGCGAAGAAATTTTGCCCGCAGCTTATGGCGCAGATTTAGGCGGAATCTATAAATTGACGGACAATTTGATTGTCAATACAGCCTTATGGACTCTGTTTTTAGAGCAGGAATTTGTGTATGTTGGTGATGCAGGAATTGTGGAACCCAGCGGAAAAACCAGAAGAATGGGCGTTGATTTCGGTTTGCGTTACGAAGCAATGGATTGGCTCTATTTTTATGGCGACATAAATTATACTTATGCTCGAAGTACCGAAGAACCTAAAGGCAAAGATTATATCCCGCTCGCACCAGAGTTGACATCAACGGGTGGAATTGCTGTTGAAAATCTTTCAAATTTTTCTGGCGGATTGGGTTATCGCTATATAAAAGATAGACCCGCAAATGAAGACAATAGCATTGTTGCCAAGGGTTATTTTATGACCGATTTCAACATAAACTATACGTTTAGGAATTTTGTTTTTGGAATCGCCATTGAAAACCTTTTCAACACGGAATGGAACGAAACCCAATTTGCAACCGAAAGCAGATTATTTGACGAACCCGAACCTGTTGAAGAAATACACTTCACGCCTGGAACCCCGTTTTTCTTAAAAGGGAAAGTAACCGTTAATTTTTAACTAATGATTTTATGGGCAATGTTCTTTTTGGTTAAATTGCACACAGAATAACCAACTATGAACATTGCCATTTTATCGCGCGGCGAAGCGCTTTATTCCACAAAGAGTCTTTTAAGTGCCGGCGAAGCGCGAAACCACACTATGGAAGTTTTGGATCCATCCTACTGCAGTCTTGCCGTGGAAAACGGAAAAGCAGTCCTCTATTTTCAGGATGAATTGATTGATGACATTCATGCAATCATTCCTCGCATCGGTGCTTCTAACACTTATTTTGGAACCAATGTAGTGCGCCATTTTGAGGCCATGGGCGTTTTTACTGTGGTTTCTTCCGAAGGAATTACAAATAGCCGTGACAAATGGACGTGCTTTCAAATATTGGCAAAAAATCAAATTCCCGTACCGAGAACCGTTTATGCATCGTTTTTTGAATTTGAGGAACAGTTGAAAAGTTTTGAAGGAAAGCCAATAATAATTAAACTTTTGGAAGGTACGCATGGTGAAGGTGTAATTCTTTCTGAAAGTCCCCAAAATGCTTTGGCAACCATTGAAACCTTGAATGCCGCTGGCGTTAAATTTATACTTCAGGAATATATAGAAGAAGCCAATGGCGCAGACATTCGAGCCATAGTTGTGGACGGCGTTGTAGTTGCGGCAATGAAACGGAAATGCAAGATTGGCGATTTTAGAAGCAATCTGCATCGTGGCGGTACTTCAGAAAGTATCACTCTTTCCTCAACAGAAGAAAAAACGGCCATAAAAGCCGCCAAAGCAATAGGTCTCGGGTTTTGTGGAGTTGATATTCTGCAATCCAAAAATGGCCCTTTGGTTTTGGAAATCAACAGTACGCCGGGATTGGAAGGCGTTGAAAATACTTCGGGTAAAAATGTGTCGAAAAGTGTGATTGGGTTTATTGAGAGGAGTAGGAAAAAGTAGCCAGTTCACAGTAGTCAGTAGGCTTAAGTATTCATCATTTAGTCCAGTTTCGATTTCGATTTCATATCTTGCAACAACAAAATCTCTAAAACATTGAAAAGAAACATTGGCAGAATAGACAAAGCAGATTTTCCATTGCTGAATCTGTTCGATATTGAAGTGAAAATTGACACAGGGGCCTATACTTCCTCCATCCATTGCAAAAACATGAAAGTGGAAGAAAACTACTTGAAATGCAACTTTCTGGACGAAGAACACCCAAGTTACCACGAAAAAGAAATTATATTTGACGAATATGACGTGAAAGTGGTTAAAAGCAGCAATGGGCAATCTGAAGCCAGATATAGAATTAAAACGGAAATTATCCTTTTCGGAAAAACACACCCAATTTATTTAACATTGAACGATCGCGAGGAGATGCGTTTTCCCGTACTTTTGGGAAGAAACTTTTTGAGCAATAAATACATGGTGGATATTAACAAAACCAACCTCTCCTTTAAACTAAAAACCAAAAAATGAACATAAAGATATTATCGGCAAACGCAAATTTATATTCCACCAAACGTCTTGTGGAAGCGGCAAAGGCCAGAAAACACGACGTAGAAGTTATAAACCACGCTAAGTGCGATATTGTAATCGAAAAGAAAAACCCAGTAATTATCTATAAAGGCCATAAGTTGGACCATGTGGATGCAATTATTCCAAGAATTGGGGCTTCTGTAACTTTTTATGGAACTGCCGTGGTGCGCCAGTTTGAGATGATGCGCGTGTTTACTACTACCGAATCGCAAGCCTTGGTTCGTTCGCGCGACAAACTGAGAAGTTTACAAATCCTTTCCCGTGCGGGATTGGGATTGCCAAAAACCGTTTTTACCAACTATTCCAAAAACGTTAAGGAAATCGTGGACCAAGCAGGTGGTGCGCCCGTAATTATTAAATTGCTTGAAGGAACACAGGGTATTGGCGTTATTTTAGTGGAAAGCAGAAAAGCAGCGGAATCGGTGATTGAAGCTTTCAACAATTTGCAGGCCCGTGTTATTGTTCAAGAATTCATAAAAGAAGCCGGTGGCGCTGACATTCGCGCTTTTATTGTGGACGGACAGGTGGTTGGCGCAATGAAAAGACAAGGAAAAGAAGGCGAATTCCGAAGTAACTTGCATCGTGGCGGAACTGCTTCGGTAATAAAACTAACCGATGAGGAAGAAACCGCAGCCCTAAAAGCCGCCAAGGCGATGGGCCTTGGAATTGCGGGGGTAGACATGCTCCAATCTGCCAGGGGACCCCTAATTTTGGAAGTAAACTCCTCTCCCGGATTGGAAGGAATAGAACAAGCCACTGGAAAAGACATTGCAAACACCATCATAAAATACATTGAACGCAACGTATAAATATGGCCAAAAAGGAAGAACGCGATATCGTAATATTGAATGAACATGTAGCGCTTGGCGAAAGCAAGACTATTGATTTCAGCATCGCAAAACTTTATACTTCTACCAAGGTTGAAATTCCTATCATAATTGAACGGTCCAAAATTCCGGGACCAACGGTATTGATTACCGCTGCCATTCATGGCGATGAAATAAACGGAGTGGAAATTGTGCGCCAGCTCATTGCCCGAAAATTGAACAAGCCCAAACGGGGTACCATTATTTGTATTCCAATCTTGAATGTGTTTGGGTTTTTGAACGGCAACCGTTTCTTTCCCGATGGGCGCGATCTAAACCGAGTTTTTCCAGGGACCAAATCGGGTTCTTTGGCGAGCCGTGTGGCCTATCATTTCACCAAAAAAGTTTTGCCACACGCAGATTATTGTCTCGATTTTCACACTGGCGGTGCCAGCAGGTTCAACGCCCCGCAAATTCGCATAAAACCAGACGATGAAAGATTGTTGGAACTTGCAAAAGTTTTCAATGCGCCCTTTACAGTATATTCCAATACCCTTGAAAAATCATACCGAAAAGCTTGCCAGAAAATGGGCATCCCTGTGCTGCTTTTTGAAGGTGGCAAAAGCCTTGAAAGCAACAAACATATTGCAAAGGAAGGTGTAGATGGCATTATGCGTGTTTTGGAACATTTGGATATGTTGGGCAAAAGGCATGTTGCCCCAGTTCCCGCTGCCAAAACCGTTATTATTGAAAAAAGCAAATGGATACGCGCCTACCGAAGTGGCTTGCTTCACGTGAAAATTGATTGCAACAAACACGTGGAAAAAGGGGAGTTTTTGGCAACAATTACAGACCCTTACGGGAAAATGCGCTTTAAGGTTACTTCGCCCAACGAAGGCTATATTATTAATGTGAACCAATCTCCTATTGTCAATCAAGGTGATGCTATTTTTCATATTTCAACCGTAAATACGGCAAATATGGAAGCTGAAGAAATGGAAGATTAACGATTGCTCATTTTTGAAGTAATATGGCTGATAAACAGACACTGCGAATAAAATATAAAAAACTTCGCGAAAACCTTCCTGATGATTCCATTGAAGAAATGAGTCTTCAGATTGCAAACCAAGCCTTGAATCTTCCTATTTGGAACAAAACATATTACCATATCTTTCTTTCCATTGCTGCTAAAAAAGAAGTGAATACTGATTATCTGATGCACATTTTACAAGGAAAGGACAAAAGCATCGTTGTTTCAAAAGCCGATTTTTCAACTGGCGAAATGAAACATTTTTTGTTGCAGGAAAATACAGTTTTAAAAACTTCTGAATACGGAATTCTCGAACCTGTTTCGGGCATTGAAATTTCACCCGAAATGCTGGAAGTTGTTTTTGTTCCATTATTGGGGTATGACCAAAACGGTCATCGCATTGGTTATGGAAAAGGTTTTTACGATCGATTTTTGGAAAAATGCAATGCAACCACAGTGTTTGTGGGACTTTCCTTTTTTGAACCCGAACCAAAAATATTTTTTGAGACTACTGATGTCCCTTTAAATTTTTGTGTCACTCCAAAAAAAATAATAGATTTTAAAAATAACCACTTATCTTTATGAGGTTTAAACATTATTAACCAATCATTTAAAGAAATGGAAACAACCAACCAACCTATGGGAACGCCACCGGACAACAACCTGGTATGGGCAATTCTATGTACCGTTCTATGTTGCCTACCATTGGGCATCGTATCAATAATTAAATCGACAAAAGTAAAAGAACTCTGGGCACAAGGAGATACTATTGGCGCCCAAAAAGCAGCAGATGACGCTAAGAAATATGCTATTTGGGGTGCCGCAGCAGCAGCGATAGTTTGGGTTCTTTACGTAATATTTTTTATGGTAATTGGTTTAGGTGGAGCTTTTGCAGGGTTCAACTAAGCATTTAAAAATAGCCCTCATTGCAACATTGCTTGGGGGCTTTGCTCTTATTTATTATTTCTTCAATCCTTCCACAACCTTTTTTATCCCCTGCCCTCTTCATTATATAACAGGTTTTTATTGCCCTGGTTGTGGCTCGCAGCGGGCAATTCATTTGTTGCTGCACGGAGATTTAATTGGAGCTTTTAGGTTCAATCCATTGATGGTATTGACCTTGCCCATTTTAATCTACGGATTGGGAATTACAGCTGCCAATTGGATTTTTGGCACGAGCTATCGGTTTATGCTTTTTTACAGCAAGCTCTTTATTTTTGGGTATTTTGGGCTGGCAATCCTTTATTGGATCCTACGGAATTTATCTTTTTATCCCTTCACCCTACTTGCTCCTTCAAGCTAAATGCTATGCTTCAATTTCTTTCTTCGGAAATGCTTTTTTGTTGAAAAGAAGTAACAAAATTACCCCAATACTGATTGAAGAGTCGGCAATGTTGAAAACAGGGTCAAAGAAAGTGAAATATGTTCCACCCCAAAAAGGAAACCACTCTGGCAAAGTGCCGCCATACAATGGAAAGTACAGCATATCAACTACTTTTCCGTGAAATAGTGTTCCGTAGCCGCCACCTTCGGGAAACAAGGTAGCCACTTGGTGATGGCTATCATTGAAGATAATGCCGTAAAAAACAGAATCGATAATATTGCCCAAAGCACCCGCAAAAATCAAAGCAACACAAAAAATCAGGATACTCGGCATGTTTTTTCGCACTGAATCCCACAGCCAATACCCAATCCCGCAGATTGCAACAATTCTGAAAAGGGTTAAAAATAACTTCCCGTATGTGCCGGGAATTTTTGCCCCCCAGGCCATACCTTCATTTTCCACAAAAAGAATTCGAAACCAGTCCAGAACGCGGATTTCTTCACCTAAAACAAAATGTGTTTTGATATAATATTTTGAAATCTGATCTATTAAAAGAATCAGAATTATAATAATCGTGGCTTTTTTTAGGCTCATAAAAAGATAGATTTCTCATTCCAAAACTTTTTATAAATAGAGTAGCTCTATTTCAACAACGTTTTGGAGGGCGAAGGCTCTCCTTCGTTAAAGCTTCGGAGAACGAAGGCAAAAATAGCAATATTATTTGGTTTGCAGCAGCATAATACTACCATTGATACTCTCTGCCCCAACAAAGAATTTTCCGGTGTTGGATAGATTGTTTTCTACAGTTCCGTGCTTTGATGTTGCTTTGCCCGAAACACCATTTTGGGCGTGAACGGCAATGTTTCCAGCTACTGTTTTTAAGTGTGCATCCCCTTTAAACCCAGTTAATACACAGCTGCCATTCTCCAATGAAATGTTGAGATTTTTAAATGCTCCATTGGCGTTTACAGTTGCCAATTTCGATTTGATTTCAACACCCATTTTCTTCGGAAGGATTATTTTCATTTCCAAAGCCATTACTTTATGGGCGGCCAGTTTGTCGTTTTCCAAAATAAAAAATGGAGCAAATCCCGTTTTTATTGAAAGAATACCTTCAGAAATTTTTTCTTCAATAATTACACTTTCGGAATGTTCGCCGGAAATGTGCAAAGCAATTTTAATACTTGTTTCTTCCGAAGATTGG
>JAPKFY010000050.1 GCA_026646335.1 Aequorivita sp.
GGGCCAAGGGCATCGAGTTCATTGACGGCCGGCTCTACATCCTCGAAGGCATGGGCGGCGTGATACGCGAAGTCGATCCGGATACCGGCGAGATTCTCTCTTCGAAAATATCTGCAGACCAATCATTTTGCTGCAATTCTTGGTTTATTAATTCTGGATCCTGGATTATATCACTGAATAATATTTCCTGAATGGTGTAGTAATATTGTTCGTCCTTATCAAAGCCTGGTTCAGCTTCGGTTTTTATTCTATCGGAAGACCTATCGCCAGTGTTGACCAACTTAGGAGTTTCGTAATAAATGTAGTTCGGGTACATCTTTCCGTCATATTCAATATAGGTCATTATAAGTTTGTGGATGGTCTGTGTGTCAAAAAGGCTTTTGCTTCGTTTTTTCTGAACATCGGATGCTGCGACCAATTCATACTCTATTTTTTTTATGGCATAATTGTCATAATAAATATAGATCCAACCTTTAGGCTCAAATCCTTCGTTATAAATGTTTGGCGTATTCAACCCAACAAAATCTTTTCCTTTTGAAATTTTGATTTTATAGAGTTTTCTTCCGTTATCAACCAAAATAGTGTCCAAATCAAATTGTTGTTTTTCCAGTATGTTTTTTCCAAACAAAGCACCCGTTGCGTTTGAATTTCTTACCAAATTGAGCTTCCCTTTAAAAAGATTTTCCAGACCATTCACGCGGCTGTCGTTCCATTTTATGGCTTCAACCAGAGATGAAGTTTTAATTTTGTTTCTACTTAAATTACCTGCTTTGGACCCTATACTTTTAAGATAGGCCGAATAGGTGAAAAGGCTATCAACATCTCTTAAATCATAGCTTTTTCGGGTTTCGTCAACGTTTATTTTCAAATTGTTTTTTGCGCCGGAGGCATAACTGGAATCATACAAAGTGATGGCACTTTCAATAAGCCATTTGTATTCCTTTTTGTTGCGCTCTTTGTGGCGCAGAAATCCTTTTTGAAGATATGCTGTTTCGGGTAGATTACTCGGTAGCTTTTCAATGGCTTTTTGTACAATACCGTTGCCCGTTTTGGGTCGCGGATCTGCGACTATCACTACCTCATCCAAAGAAGCAACGTCTTCTTCCAAAAATATATCAGCGCCATTTTCAAATTCACTTATAACAACTTTAAAGCTTTTGTACCCGATGGAAGAAATAACCAGCGTGTCCTGTAAATGTTGCTGAGGCACTTTTAATACGAAATTACCATCCGCGTTGGTTATGGAGCCGATAGTTGTATTTTCTAAATAAACACTGGCGCTTTCAATGGGTTGATAGGTTAAGAAATCGGCAACCTTTCCTCTCAATTCTGTTTGGGCGAAGGTGGTCGCGCTGATAAAAAATAGTAGTAGGGTAAAAAGTTGTTTTCTGCTGAAGTATTTCATTTCTCGCAATTAGATTTATAAATTTAAAAGAATGAAGAGCTATATTAAGTCGCTGGCTTATACTCTTTCCCTTCTATAACCATCTTAGCAATTATCTCCCTAAGAATCTCGGAAGTCCCGCCGCCAATTGGCCCCAGTCTGCTGTCACGCAACAAACGCGCCAAAGGATAATCTTCCATATAGCCATAACCTCCTAAAAACTGAAGGCACTCGGTCATTACCTCGTCGGCAACTTTGGTGGAAATAAGCTTGCTCATCGTGGCTTCTTTCACCACATATTCGCCGTCGTTTAAGCGTTTTGCGGTAACATAATTGAATGTTTTGCAAACCTCAATTTCACTGGCAATTTGCGCAACACGGTGGCGCAATGCCTGAAATTTGGAAATGCTCTTTCCAAAAGCAAAACGGTCTTTCATATATTGAATGGTGTATTCCAAAGCGAACTCGCTGCGTGCATGGGCATTGACACCCATTATAAGACGTTCCAAAGCAAAATGTTGCATAATGTATGGAAACCCTTTGTTCTCCTCCCCCATTAAGTTTGCGACAGGAATTTCAACATTGTCAAAAGCTATTTCTCCAGTGTCACTGGCGCGCCAGCCAAGTTTATCCAGCTTGGTTGCGGAAACACCTTTTGCATCGCGATCAATCACAAAGATACTAATGCCTTTGTTGCCCAATTCGGGAGCTGTTTTGGCAGCTACTATTAAGTAATCACTGTAAATACCGTTGGTAATAAATGTTTTTGAACCGTTCAAAATGTAATGATCACCTTTTTTGACCGCAGTGCTTCGCATTCCCGAAACATCACTACCACCAAAAGGTTCGGTAATACAAAGGCAGCCTATTTTTTCACCTGTAATGCTCGGCGCTAAATACTTTTCTTTTTGTTCGTGATTGGCTTCTTTTTTAAGGTGTGTCATTGCAAGATAAGCGTGTGCCCACATTGCCGCTGCGAAACCGCCACTATTCACTTTTTGAAGTTCTTCAAGGAAAATTACGGTATAAAAAAGGTCTAAATCCAGTCCGCCATATTCTTCTGGTTGATAGATGCCGAAGTAACCCATTTCGCCAAATTTCTCCCAAATAAACCGTTCAATATGTCCAGTTTTTTCCCACTTTTCAATATGGGGCACTACTTCTTTTTGAAGAAAATCCTGAAAACTCTTTCTGAAAAATTCGTGTTCTTCTGTAAAATACATCTTATTCATCGGGGTATGAAACTAATATTTATAAGCCTTTCGGCGATTTTGAAATTTTATTCAACGGACAAATATAACTGAATTAGCTGTAACTTTCTTTCCGTCATTCCTTCAATTTTGTCGAGTTCTTGAATGTTGGTTATTTTTTCGCGAAGTCTTCGGTATTCCCAGATTTTCTTCGCCATTTCAAAAGAGATTCCAGGGATGGTTGCAATATCGGAAGCGGAGGCTTTGTTCACATTGATTTTGGTGATTTTCCTCGGAGTTTTTACAGTGAAAAGATTTAGGGTTCGCTGCACAACTTCAGGATTTAGCCCATACACGCTATTCAATTCCAGATCATTTGAAAATCCGCCCAACTTTTCCCGATAGGATACTATGCGCTGGCTGAGCGCTTCGCCAATACCGCTCACCTGCTGCAGTTGCTCTTCGGTGGCTTTGTTTAAGTCAATTTTTTGGGCGAAGGGTTTTTCGGCAAAACCTTTTTCGCTTTTATAATCTTTGAAATCATTTTTGGGGTTTGGATTTGTAACCCAATCTGGGAATTTGAAGTATGGTCTCAATTCATTCAACAACGAATCTGAAACGCCCGTAACTCTTTTAAAATCTGCTGCGGAATTGATCCATTTGCCTTCCTTTCTGTATTGAAGCAATCTATCTATTTCATCGTTGGACATTCCCAAAACATAGCCTTTGTAATCTGTGATAAAATTAGGGTTGAAGGGATATTTTTTTGGTTTTCTGTTTTCAGCTTCAACGAGACGGAGCGAATCCAGTTCATTCTGCATGGAAACAATTTCAGCAGAAGAGGTATCAAAGGTATCTTCTTCCGAAAAATCCACAAACCAATACACACACAGCAATGAAACGATGAGCAGCAACAAAAGCAAAATCCCACTTCGTTGTTGCTTGTTGAACGTGAAGTGGGATTTTATTTTCATTTGAAAAAAGTTTAATCAGATATGGCCTCTCTCTTCATCTTTATTGCATCCAGATATCTTCTTAATTGTTTTTTAACAACTGGAAAAAGGAAGAACAATCCAATCATATTTGGGAAAATCATCGCAAAGATCATCGCATCGGAAAAGTCCCAGATTGATTTCATATTTGCGGCTGCACCAATGATAATAAAGATACAAAAAAGAACTTTATAAACTAAGTCCATCGTTTTACCTCTTCCGAATAGATATTTCCAAGATTGTAATCCATAGTATGACCATGAAATCATTGTGGACACAGCGAACAGGAATACCGCTATTGTCAAGAAAACATTGGAATATGGGATAAATTCGTGAAAAGCTTGGGCCGTAATTCCTGAGCCTTCGTAAGAAACCCCATCTATAATCGCTACGCCGTGGCCTGTTACGTCCCCATATTCAAAGAAACCTCCAAAATTAAAGATAATAATTACCAAAGCGGTCATTGTACAAATAACCACAGTATCTATAAAAGGTTCAAGCAATGCCACCAAACCTTCACTTGCGGAATATTTTGTACGCACTGCAGAGTGAGCGATAGAAGCTGAACCAGCACCTGCCTCATTGGAAAATGCGGCCCTTTTAAACCCAACCAATAAAACGCCTATAACAGAACCAACACCGATTGCTGTTGGTTTAAATGCTTCGGAGATAATCAAGCTAAATGCGTCATCAATCAAGGTAAAATTGCTGAAAATTATATACAAACAAGCTACAACATACATAACTGCCATAAAGGGAACTACCTTTTCAGTTACTTGAGCAATTCTTTTTATCCCTCCAATTATAATAATACCAACCAAAATAGCCAGCATTACACCAATCCAAAAACCGGCAGCAGTACTTTGTAGGTTGAACAAATCTTTCAATACAATAGTAGCTTGATTGGACTGTGCGGCATTACCACCGCCAAAAGAGCCCCCAATACAAAAAATAGCAAATAGCACAGCTGCTATTTTGCCCAAAGTAGCGAAGCCTTTTTCCTTGAGTCCTTTGCTCAAGTAATACATGGGCCCTCCATATACAGTACCGTCTGGGCCAACATCTCTATATTGAACCCCCAAGGTACATTCCACAAACTTTGTGGACATTCCCAAGAGCCCACAGATTACCATCCAAAAGGTTGCTCCTGGGCCTCCCAATGCAATGGCCAAAGCAACCCCAGCTATGTTTCCATTACCTACGGTACCAGAAACTGCTGTTGCCAACGCTTGAAAATGGCTGACTTCTCCAGCAGAACTTTCGTCACGTATTGTATCTACAATATCGCCATCAATGGCCAAATCATCGTCAAGTGCCTCAACGTGCGCCACAAAGTCGTCAACCTTATTCATGTCAACACCTTGGGCAATACCACCTTCTCCGTACAAAATTTTGGCTCCGTGGTTTTCTATATCCTCATATTTGCCCCGAACAGTCTGTATTGCCCTCCAAAAGTATCTGAAATTAGGAAACCCAAAGTATAATGTGAAAAAAGTGGCACTGAAAACAAGTAATATTAGTACAAAAGGAATTCCTGCTATTTGAAAGAAAATTACATTCGAGAAAAAATTGGAAACAGGTAGAAAAGCCTGATTAATTTGTTCATCAATCCCCATTTCGGGAGGTGTTTCTTGTGCAAAATTTAGTAGTGGAATTAAAAAAGCGATTAGCGATAGAAGAGATTTCTTCATAGTGGGTTTTTAAGATTTAACGTTTTAAAAAATAAAACGAAGCAAGATGCTTAAAAAAATTTACAATTTCAAAAAAATAGCCTGAAATTTGTTAACGCTTTCTTAAACTCCGTATTCCTTTTTAAGGTTTTCTATTTGTTCAGGACGCCCAATCAATATCAGTTTTGAATTTTTCTGCAACACCAAAGATGGCTCTGGGTTCACAATGTATTCACCCGTTGGGCTTCGGTAGCCAATAATGGAGCAGCCTGTTTTTTTGCGAACATCCAAATCTTTTATGGCTTGTTCCTTTCCGTGTGGGCACATGTTTTCAAAAGGTATCTGCTCTACATTAATGCTGTCCTGCTGGCCTGAGACGGTCAGATTGTCCAAAAACTCAACAAGGTCTGGCACTACCACTAATGAAGCCATGTGGTCACCACCAATTTTATCGGGCATAATCACATTGTCTGCTCCGCCGAGTTTCAGTTTCTTGTAACTGGTTTCCTCGCTGGCGCGGCTTATTATTTTAAGCTTTTTATTCATTTGCCGGGCAGAAAGCACGATAAAAAGATTGTCCGCATCATTTGGTGTAGCACAAATTAGTGTTGACGCCCTTTCAATCCCAGATTTTAGCAAAGTTTCGTCTTCAATTGCATTGCCCAAAACGAACAAATTATGCTCATCGGAATACCGATCAATCACTTCTTCGTCCTTTTCAATGATAACAAAGGGGCGATTGTATGCTAATAGTTTCTGGGCCGCTTGTTTTCCGTTTCTGCCATAGCCACAAACTATTATGTGACCATGCATGGATTCCAATTTTTTCTGCACTTTTTTCTGTCTTAAAATACCTATGTTCTTACTTAAAATATATTCTGTGATTACCGAAATGGCATAACCAACTATAAAGATACTGGAAATGATGAGAAGCGAGACAAAAACTTTTTCCTGGGGGCTCAGCGGCATTACTTCGCCATAACCTACGGTGGTCACAGTGATTACCGTCATATAAAAAGCGTCCACCCAAGAGTATTCAGAAAAAAAGTGGAAACCAACAACCCCGGCCATAAATACCGTGACCAAGAGCAGAATTGCAACCGTTATTTTGGAGCTGAAGAATTGCTTCATAAATCAAAAACAGAGGTTCGTTTGGTATTCACAAGGTCTTTCAGCTTCAGTAGAAAAGCCATAGTAAGATAAAGCGCAAAGCCAACCCCAAAAGTGGCAAAGGAAACATAAATAAAAAACAGCCGTACGCTTTTAGCGCGCATCCCCAACCTGTCTGCGAAACGGGACGACACGTAAAAGCCACGTTTTTCAAGATAATGGCGCAATGAATATACAGCTTGCAACATACCCGCAAATTACACTTTTTCGGTCTAAAATTGTATGCCTATGAAAAGAATAAATCAGTCTTAGGATTGTTGGCTTTTGTTATTTTCACTTCGGAACTAATTATTGAATTCCCGATCGCGCAATGCAAACACCTATTCTTATCGCAATACTCACTTTTTAGTTGAAGCAATGCCTGGCTTTGAAACGCATTTTTTGAAATTTCCTTAAGTGAATTGAATTTCTTCACAATCGTGTTTTCTTCAGATGAAATTTCGGAAGCAAGTTGCAATATCTCTTCTGAAACGTCTCTGCCCTGCTGCCTAGCGTAGCAGAATTTCAGGGGAATAATTGTATTGATCACCAGAAGATCCACAAAATTTTTGGTGATGCGTTTTTTCCGTTGGAGCGAAGAGATTCCAAAGTTGTAATGCTTTTCCCAATATTCACTTGAGCAAACGTTGAAGAGTTCATAAAAATCTTTAATATTTTGAGCAGCGATTATCTGTGAAAACAGATTGCCCCGTTCAAAATAAAGCATCGCAAACTGAGCCATCCGCACCGTTGGAAAATTTGGTGGCCGCAACCTGAAAAATTTGGGGACAATTACGTTTACGTTGTTCAGATCAAATTTATGCTTTAAATATCCATAATTGGTTTTCAAGGTTTTAAAATACCAATCCTCTGTTTCTCCCTCCAATAAACCTGCTTGCCCCATCAACAGCGCTTCCAAATCCTGCCGCTCTTGACTGCATTTTTTTACTACGGAAAAATCAATTGATTTTGCGATGCTAAAAAAGGAATCCCCGTTCACCTTCAACCCAAAATTTTTACAAAGCATCCTGAAAAGCAGACTTTCCCAGTGGTTTTTGGTATCTTTCAGTTCTTTGAGAAACATATTTTCTTTCTTCTGAAGCCTTTCAAAATAGAGGCGTTCTAGCCAGTTTTCAACAGTAAAACCATCAATAGCATCAAAATCATATTCACAATTGATCCATTTTTTTTCTTTTGAAAACAACTTTTGATATTGCTCTAAAGTAGGTTTGGGAATGTGTTTTTTTATACTAAACGTGGGAATCACCGTGCCGTCCTTTCTATAAATTTCAGCGTCGTGCTCCCAAACAACATGCAGTATCACATTATCATAAGCAACATCGGCTTCATGGCCATGCGCATACCAGTCTGAAGATTTAATATGGATTTCAACATTGCCCGCCCAAAGCTGGCCGTCCAGCTCAATTTGGGCATTAAAAAAATCAGGCCCTGAATTTAAATTATGGCTCCCTTGGTTCTTTATGTGGAGATTTTCATTGTTTGAAGTGAAAAAACTGCCCACATCAAACTTCTGAAATTTCCACACATAGTGCAGAAAATCTTCTTTCATTAGAAATAAAATTTAGGGGGAGTCTTAAAAGTGTGACGTAAATATAGCGAAAAATATTATGCTTCGGCTTCTTCCTTTTGCAATTTCTCCTGCATATCAGCTTGCTTCTCTACTTTTTCTGAAATAGTATCCACAAAAAGAATGCGGTTCCATTTATAGAGTCTTCTGGAAAGTATAACGTAGCGAAAGATACCCACTATCAAAAAGATGACGCAAACAACGAGTGCTAGATAGCCCAAGTAATGAATATCACTAAAATCCTTGAGCTGAAGAATAGCAATGCCACCCAAAAGCAAATACAGCGAAGAGCGAATATAAGAAAGCAACGTGCGTTCATTAGCCAATTTTGTGCGTTCCAAAGCCAAAATTTCGTTGGTATTTGCTGGCAAGGGCTTGGTGCGTAGAAATCGAAATAGTTTTTTAGCTTCATTTTTCATAGTAGCCTAAAAATAACAAAAATCCCGCTCCATTTAAAGGGAAGCGGGATAATATTTTAAATATCACAGAAACTACAATGCGCGGATAATATCGTGCTTAGTGATTATATTATAGTTGCCGTCGCCCAAATCAACCAAAACGGCGTTGTTTTCTTTGTGGATCAATTTTGAAATTTCTTCTATTGGCGTACTCTTTTTAACGATTGGAAATGGTTTGTGCATCACTTCTTTAATGGGAAGATCTGCCACGTTTTTGTTTTCAAGATATTTCCGAAGCAAATCTGTTTCATCCAAAGCGCCCACAAAACCTGTTGTGTCTTCCACTGGGATTTGGCTTATATTGTATTTTTTCATTCGCTCGATGGCATGGCCCACAAGTTCTTCAGTCTTTACCGTAATTAAAGGCAAGTCTTCGTGCTCCTTTATCAAATCGGAAGCGTTTTTGGCTTGATCCTCAACAAAACCGCGTTCGCGCATCCATTCGTCATTGTACATTTTTCCAACATAACGACTGCCGTGATCGTGGAAAAGAACTACTACCACATCATCTTTTGTGAATTTATCCTTCAGTTGCAGCAAGCCTTTTATCGCTGCTCCAGCTGAATTCCCCAAAAAGAAACCTTCCATTTTGGCGAGTTTTTGGGTGTAGATTGCAGCGTCTTTATCTGTCACTTTCGTAAACCCATCGATTACGCTGAAATCTACGTTCTTCGGTAGAATATCTTCCCCAATCCCTTCGGTTATGTAAGGATATATTTCGTTTTCGTCAAAAATTCCTGTTTCGTGATATTTTTTGAAAACACTGCCATAGGTATCAATGCCCCATATTTTTACGTTCGGGTTTTGTTCTTTTAGATATTTGCCTACGCCACTAATGGTTCCACCAGTGCCAACGCCAACAACAAAGTGTGTTACTTTGCCATCGGTCTGCTTCCAGATTTCTGGGCCGGTACTTTCGTAATGTGCTTTGGTATTGCTGGGGTTATCGTATTGATTTACGTACCAACTATTGGGTGTCTCCTCTGCCAATCTTTTCGATGTAGAATAATAACTACGCGGGTCTTCAGGCGCAACGTTTGTTGGACAAACCACAACTTTGCTTCCCACCGCTTTCAAAATATCTATTTTTTCCTTGCTCTGCTTGTCGCTGATTACGCAGACCATTTTGTAGCCTTTAACAATCGCGACCAATGCTAAGCCCATCCCTGTATTGCCAGAAGTGCCTTCAATGATTGTTCCGCCGGGTTTCAATCGGCCATCGGCTTCTGCATCTTCAATCATTTTTACCGCCATACGGTCCTTTACCGAGTTGCCAGGGTTAAAAGTTTCGTATTTGGCGAGCACCAAAGCGGGGATATCCCCAATTATCTTGTTGATTTTCACCATTGGGGTGTTGCCGATGGTTCCTAATATATTTTCTGCGTATTCCATAAAAAGATATTTCGGCGCGAAGGTATAAAAAATTATATGTTAAAGGCAGCCTAACTGATTTGATTTAAGTTATCAACACATCTGTTGATAAATTATTCTTATGCTAAAGTTAATAATTATAATATTATCCTATATTTTTTTAATTAAAATCCTAATATTATGAAGCAGAAGTTTAAAAAGATAATTGTTAATCAAGATAGTTTCACAATAAGTTACTTCACCGAAGTTACAGAAAAGGAACTCGATATAAGCCAAGGTAAAATTCTAATATGTATAATTTATGAGCCAAAAGATATTATGACCCTTGATGAAGCAAGCGAAAAATTAAAGCAACACCTTGATTCAAATTTATTTAGGCCATATGTAAAAGCTATAATTCAAGATAATAAAAACTTCTATAGTCAATTTAAACAAGAGCGTGAATTTTCAATATTTGGCTCTAGCGGCGGGAATTGGTTAGAAAAATCAAAAGCCAATTATGCAAGTGCGTCAATCACGTTTACAAAAATATAATTTTATTGACTTTAGGTTTAAATATTACTCAAACCTTATCGCCTTCACTGGAGAAATTTTAGCAATTATAAAAGAAGGAATCAAAAGCATAAGTAGACACAGTAGAAAAGTGCCTGCGTTTAATATTAAAATGTAGTCCCAATGCAAGTAAACAGGGGCTTCGTTTACATAATAAGTATCTGGGTTTAACTTGAATACTTTGCCGTATTTCTGAACCAAAAGCAATCCAATGCCAATCACATTTCCCCAAAAAAGACCAACGCCAATTAGGTACATTGCATTGTAAAGAAACACCTTGCGCACGCTCCAGTCGCTGCTGCCCAAGGCTTTTAGGATGCCGATCATTTGGGTGCGTTCCAAAATCAGGACCAACAAAGCGGTGATCATGTTGATGCCTGCCACCAAAATCATTATCCCGATTATCATTATAATATTGAAATCGAAAAGGTCCAGCCACTCAAAAATGGAGGCGTATTTTTCGCGAATTGTCTGCGTGTCCAGCGTGCTTCCAGTTTCATTGTAAACCTCTTGGCCAATCGGAATTATTTCATCAAAATCATTCACAAAAACCTCGAAGGCGCCAATTTGGTCGGCTTCCCATTTGTTCAAGCGTTGGATGTGGCGAATGTCTGTAATTATAAATTGTTCGTCAAACTGCTGAAAACCGCTGTTATATATTCCCACGATATCAAAACCACGGCTTCGCGGGGTTTTCGACACTTCATCATTCAGAAAAAAAGTGGTCACTTTATCGCCCAGTTTCAGATGCAGCCGATTCGCCAAATATTCTGAAATTAAAATATCTGAATTTAAATCGTCTTTAAAATCGGGCAGTTTTCCTTCCGTTAAATAGTCTTTGAAATACTCCCAATTGTAATCGTCGCCCACGCCTTTTACCACAACGCCCTCAAAATCTGTTTCGGTACGGATTACGCCGCCTTTGGATGCGGTAACTTGTACATGTTTTATTCCCTCAATATTTTTAAAAGTTGGATAGAAATCCTGATTTTTCGAAATTGGGTTTTGTGAATCGTTGGAAAAGTTGGTGTCAAAATTCGTAATAATTATATCGCCATTAAAGGCAGAAACCTTTTCGCGAATCTTTTTTTGAAGTCCAACGCCTGTGGCAATGGAAATTAGCATCATAATAATACCGAGCGCAATTGCGGTGATTGCAATTTTTATTATCGGTGCCGAAATACTACTTTTATAGTCCTTGGAAGCAATGATGCGCCGGGCGATGAAAAATTCGAAATTCACTACGATTTTATGGGCTTAACTTTTTTCAAAAATACATTATTCTTAACGCTTTTCGTATGTTTTTCTTGTGGAAGTCAGAACAAAGAAAAAGTAGAAAGTATCGAATCCGAAGAAATAAGCATGGACGATGTAATTTATGTAAATGACAAGATTGTAATTGGAGCTAATAGATTTTCGGAATATCACAAGCTATTGAAAGGAAAGAAAGTTGGTGTAGTTGCAAATCAGACATCAATGCTTGAAGATATTGCTGATGAAGAATATCAAACAGTACCTCAACTTACATTACATATGGAATTTCATTTGGTTGATCATCTTATAAAAAGCGGTATTACAGTAAAAAAAGTCTTCGCCCCAGAACACGGCTTTCGTGGCACCGCAGATGCTGGTGAACATGTAAAAGATGGCGTGGATTCTAAAACTCGCGTTCCCCTAATTTCGCTTTACGGTAGCAATAAAAAGCCATCACAAGAGCAATTGAAGGGAATTGATGTTGTGGTTTTTGATATTCAAGATGTAGGCGCACGCTTTTACACCTACATTTCAACACTTCATTATGTTATGGAAGCTTGCGCTGAAGCAGGTATTCCTGTGATTGTTTTAGATCGTCCAAACCCTAATGGACGGTATATTGACGGCCCAATTTTGGAACCCGAAAACCAGAGTTTCGTAGGTATGCACCCTATTCCGGTAGTTCACGGAATGACTATTGGCGAATATGCACAGATGATAAATGGCGAAGGCTGGTTAAAAGATAAAATAAAATGCAAATTGACTGTGGTTGAAATGCAAAACTACACGCACGAAACACCTTATGCACTTCCCATAAAACCATCACCTAATTTGCCAAACGACCAAGCTATAAATCTCTACCCAAGCCTTTGTTTTTTTGAAGGCACGTTTATAAACGCCGGTCGCGGAACCGATATGCAATTTCAGGTATTTGGCGCGCCTAGTTTGCCCGCTTCAAAATATACTTTTGAATATACGCCACAATCCAATGAAGGTGCAAAAGACCCAAAATTTAAAGGACAACTTTGCCACGGAAAAGATCTTCGGAAAGAACCGCGATTGAGTAAAATCAATTTGGAATGGCTAATTGATGCTTACAACGCTAACGGGAAAAAGAAAGATTTCTTCAATTCGTTTTTTGTGAAACTTGCGGGGACGAAAAAACTTCAACAACAAATAGAACAAGGTTTATCCGCGGAAGAAATTCGGAATTCTTGGAAGGAAGGATTAGAAAGTTTTAAAGAAATCAGGAAAAAATATATACTTTACGATTAAACAGAAGTTTTGAAAAAGCACCAAATCTCAAATCCCAAATTTCAAATTAAGTAATTTGATTTAGGAATTTGGTTTTTGTCATTTGGAATTTACCCTTCGTTTCATTTCCTCCACGATATTAAAAGCTGCTGGACAGATAGCGACATTCTTCATTGTAAGGTTTGAAATCTGCTGAAATTTCTTTCTATCGGTATGCGGAAATTCGCGGCAGGCTTTTGGGCGGACGTCGTAAATGCTACAATAATTATCGGCGCCCAAAAAAGTGCAGGGAACGCTTTGCAGCACGTAATCTTTGTCTTCATCAATCCGCAGATAGGTTTCGATGAATTGTTGGGGTTTCATCCGGAAATGTTTTGAAATCCGCTCTACGTCTTTATCGGTAAAAAGCGGGCCGGTGGTTTTGCAGCAGTTGGCGCAAGTAAGACAATCTGTTCTTTTAAATTCTTCCTCGTGCAATTCCTGCATCAAGCTATCCAGGTGTTTGGGCGGCTTTTTCTTCAGTTTTGCGAAAAACTTTTTGTTTTCGGTTTCGGCTTCTTTTGCTTTTTGGGGAAGTTGTTTTAGGATATTTTCCATATCAATCTTTCACTGTGCTCTCTGTGCCTCTGTGGTTATTTTTCACCACAGAGGCACAGAGGACACAGAGTTTTATTTATTTGGCTTCGTAAACCATTTCGCCATTGATGAAAGTTGCTACTACCTTTGTATTTGGAAGTTCATTTTCGTCAACCTTCATAATATCTTTATCGAGAATGGTGAAATCTGCAAATTTTCCGACTTCGATGCTTCCCTTTTCGTTTTCCTCAAAATTGGCGAAGGCCGCCCAAATGGTCATTCCCTTTAACGCTTCTTCACGCGTCAAGGCATCCTTCATTTGAAAACCGTTTTCTGGATAATTCTTTAAATCCTTTCGGGCAACGGCTGCATAGAACGTGTACATTGGGTTTACTTGCTCAACTGGAAAATCAGTTCCCAAAGCTATGCTTCCCGCTTTATTCAGCAATTCTTTATAGGCATAGGCACCCTTCATTCTTTCTGCACCAATTCTGTCCTCAGCCCAATACATATCGCTAGTGCCGTGGGTGGGCTGTACGGAAGGTAGAATGTTATTGTTATCGTCAAAATAACTGAAATCCTGTGGTGAAATAATCTGCGCATGTTCCACTCTCCAGCGTCTATCTGTTTTACCTTCCAAAGCCTTTTTGTAAGCCCGTAAAACGGCAATATTGGCTGAATCGCCAATTGCGTGGGTATTCATTTGAAACTCGGATGCTGCAAATTTTTCAGCCAAATAGTCCAAACTATCGGCGGTGGTAATCATGGCTCCAAAATGTCCGGGCATATCACTGTATGGCTCGCGCATCGCAGCGCCTCGCGAACCCAAAGCCCCATCGGAGTATACCTTAAAGGAACGCACGTTTAGTCTATCGGTTTTATAAATCCCCTTATTTAAATAATAGTCGCGATTTTCTGGCCTGTTGCTAATCATCGCATACATTCTGAGTTTGAATTTTCCTTGTTTTTGAAGGGTATCGATCAACTCGATAATTTTTCTATCTATACCAGCATCATCAACTGTTGTCAAGCCATATTGAAGACAGATTTTTTCTGCTTCCAAAAGTGCTTCTGTTGAAACTTCAGCAGTAATTTCTGGGAAGGTTTTTCTGATCAATCTCATCGGGGCATCGATGATTATTCCAGTAGGTTCACCATTTCGCAAAACTACTTCGCCTCCTGCTACCTTTGTTTTTGAAGTAATTCCAGCTAGTTCCAATGCTTTCGAATTCACTAAAAATGCATGTCCATCAATCCGTTGTAGAGCAACGGGGGTATCTGGGAATAAAGAATCCAGCTTGTTTTTAGTAGGGAAGTTTTTGTCGTCCCAATCGTTTTGGTCCCACCCGCGGCCAATGATATAGGGCATGTTCTTTTCATTCTGAAAGGCCACCACACGCTCCAAAATCTCTTCAAAACTAGTAGTTCCAATCAAGTCCACATTCCTTAACCCTAGGCCGAGACCGTATAAATGCGCATGGGCATCAATCAAACCAGGGACTACCGTATTGCCATTTGCATCGTAGGTTTCCTTGATATTATATTTCAGTTCAAGTTCAGGCTTTAAGCCTATTTCAAGGATTTTTCCATCTTTTACAACCAAGGCATTTGCTGTGCTGAAGTCTTTATCAACCGTATAGATCGTGGCGTTTTTTATCAATAAATCTGCGGAAAGTTTATCTGGGGCGCTAGAAGCAATGGTTATTGCCAATAGAAGGAATAGTAGTTTTTTCATCTGAACAAAATATTTGAGAAATAGGAAGATGGAATGCCCATATGTACATCTTCGATTGGTTTACAAATTGTTAATGGGCATTTCATAATTGGTTTTGTTGAAGTGTAAAAATAGAAAACATCCGCCAAAGACGGATGTTTTCAAGAATTATAATTTGTTTTAGGAAGCTACCAATCAAACTTATAGGTAACTCCAGCCAAACCTTGGATTCCCTGCACGGGATAGTTTAGCCATTTTTCGTAATTATCACCAAAAAGGTTACTTCCCTTTACAAATGCTGAAAGTCTATCTGTGAACCTATAACCAAAGTGAAGATTGGCATCAACGTAACCATCCAAGGTTACCTCTTGATTGATGGAATTCCCGAATGGATCATTATTATAAACCAAATCCTTTCGTTCGCCAACATAAAACAAGGAGGCACCTCCATATAATTTTTCAGTTATGTTGAAATTTGAAAACACCGAAGCCTTTAAATCTGGCAAGTTCCAGGCTTCACTTTGAATATCTGTGCTGTAACTATTATAAGTTCCGTTTATTCCCAATGAGAATGTATTCGAAACTTCAACCTTCAATTCTGCGAAAAAAGCAAGTGTATTCACATCGTCATAAACTACATTGAAGGAGTTTCCATATTCATATCCTTTAAAATTTGCGCTGTAAATCTTTAAAGGATTCATTTGAAAAAGAGCACGATTTTCATCTTTTCCGTAAGAAGCCCGAACGTTATAGGCCACTGAATTAGAAATTTTTCCTTTGACTCCCCCAAAACCTTCGTATAATTTTTTGGTCGGGGCAATATTCAAAGTAGGCGAAACGAATGGATTTTCTTCCTTGAAATTATAATAGGAATTTTGCTGAAGACCACCTTCCGCCCCACCGTAAACAATCACCGTTTCATCCAGCAAACGGTAGGAAGCATTCAACCTTGGATATAATGAAAAGTCGGTGTCGCTGTTTTCGGAATCCAAACTCACATAAGCCGCAACCCCCAAGGAAACGCTGAGATCATCATTTACAAAAGTAATGGACGGCGCAAGGCCCGCATTTAAATAACTGTATTTAATATTTGAAGTATTTGTGTAATTTCTGTCAAAAATTCCGCTTAAATAATCAATATCGCCATCCACATTTAGTGTCAAGTTCTCCAACGGAAACGAAAACTCAGGCTTTAACGTAGCGTTGAATTCCGAAGAAGAAAACGCATCCCCCAAATAGCGAATATTCACGGCAGCCTTTTCAAAAAACGAATCGTCCATAGCAATGCTTCCACCTGCATAACCGCTGAAATACATCTGCAACGGATCAATATCCGCAATCACGTTGTCTGGATAGGTAACGTAATCTTCGGGCAACCCGTACCAATTGTAAATTTGGTGTTCCAAGCCCGCATCAAGCCGGTAAGTTGCATCTTTTTGGCGACTTGTGTAGTTGGCGTCAAGGCTGGTATCGTAATATTTATTGTCCAGTTTCACGTCTTTTATATCGCCCTGTGAAGAATTGTGCCGAAAGAAAAATCCTGCATTATCGGTACGGCTGATTTCAAAATTGCTGTAGAATTCCCCCAAAATGGAAGTGTAATTTCCGAAGCCGAGCGTTGCGTAATTATCGTATAATTTTATAGGTTTTGTCTTTTCAACCGTAGTTGCCTTTCCTTTTGCCGGGGTAAAAGTGGAAGCCACTGGCACAGAGAAAATACTGTACTTCACCTCCTTTTTTGTGGTTGAAATGGAATCGTTCAAAGACGGCGTTTCCTTTACTTTAAAGGCATCCGAAATTGTAGGCGTGTATGGTTTTACAATGTTTACCACTTCGGGGTCCAATTCCTTTTCTTGGGCGGTTGCAGAAAATCCAATTAATATAAAAACAATGAGGAAGAACATCCCCCTCAATCCCCCTTCAAAGGGGGAAGCTACTCCTCCCCTTCGAAGGGGAGGTTGGGAGGGGATGTATTTTATGTCTGATGAAAATCCTGCTTTAAGGGTCTTGAACATAGTATATATTTTTGAGTCTTTTTTGATAGTTGATTAAACCTAACAGGATTTTTAAACCTGTTAGGTTTGGTTCTATTTAGTTTCCGGTTTCTACGGACGAATTGGTTTTCGCCTCTGCGTTTTTGATTACGGCCAGTTCCGCTTTTGCTTCTTCAACTACCTCTGGAAAATCTGTAAAATTTTTGGTTACACTTTCCAAAATGTATGTTGCTTGATACGCATCTTTCAAGGCGTAAAAATTCTTAGCCATCAGCACCAAACCTTTGGCACCGTACAATTTGTAACCCGAATAATCCTTCGCCAATTTCTGTACGGAAGCGTTTGAGGCTTCATAATTTCCTTCTTTATTTTTGAAATAAGCATCGTAATAAAGTGATTCGGCTGCAAGTTGGCCGGTTGCTATTTTTTGTACTTCGGCATAAGCGGTTTTTGCTTTTGCCTCGTTATTTGTTTTCATCGCGGAACGTGCGATAATAACCTGCGCGTCACTTTTAATTGAATTGTCGATTTTTGAATTTTGAAGCACTTTTTCGGCATAGCTTACAGCTTCTGAATATTGCTTCAATTCATACGAAGCCTTCATACTATTGGTCTGCGCGAAGATGATGTTCTGCGGAAAATCTGCTTCGGCTTCCAAACGTGTTAAATATTTTAAAGCATTTTGGTAATCCTTTTTGCCCAGATACAATTCCGAAACCCGCGCCAAAGCTTGTTCTGTAAACTCGCTTCGTTCACGGTTCACCACATATTCAAAATGCGGAATGGCTTGATCATTTTTCCCGTTTGCGAAATAAATTTGGCCTAAATAAAAGTGTGCATTCAATGCGTGTTGGCCATTTGGGAATTGCTTTAAATAGTCCTCAAAACGACCTTGCGCCTGGCTTTGTTTATTTTCCAAATAAGGTTGCTCCGCGGCCAAATATGCGGCATCGTCAAGCTCGGTATCGCCAACTTTCACGTAATCCAAGGTTTTTACCCAGCGTGCATATTCGTCAACATTTCCCTGATCAATGTAAATAATTTTTGCGGAGGCCACGGCTTGCAAAGCTTCGGGAGTTGATGGAAAATCCTTCGCAACTCTTTTGAAAATTGTCAACGCCTCGTTGCTTTTTCCTGTGTTCTCATAAATCAAAGCCTTTTTTAGCAATGCTTTTGAAACGAAACTGCTGTTTGGAATGTCGCGAATCATTTGGTCGTAGGCTGAAATTGCCTCGCTGTTTTTGTTTTGCGCCACATAGGTATTTCCCAATTCATATAACGCATCGTCGCGGTAAACAGATTTTGGATATTTTTTTGCGAAAGCAATAAGTTCCTCTATTTTCTTTTCACTTCTATCCACAAAACCATAACTGATGGCTTTTTGGAATTCTGCATAATCATTATTGCCGCCCAATTCAATTGCCGCATTGTAGTTTTCCATTGCTGGCCAATATTGGCTGGTCACAAAATAACTGTCGCCCAAACGAAGATACGCATCCTTTTTACGCACTGTTTCAGCCGAAGGCGAGCTTACATAACTTTTGAAATTGCTTATCGCATCTGGATAATTTTTAAGTTTGAATTGGTTGTACGCCAAATTGTACTTCAAATTTTTATTTTCTGAAGTGCTCTGCGAGCCTGGCATCTGCGCAAACTTTTTATATCCCCCCAACGATTTTTCAAAATTTGAAAGTTGGTAATCGCTTTCTGCCTTCCAATAGGTGGCGCGGGCAGCAAAATTTGGGTCTTGCGATTCTTTCATACTTTTATCAAAAAAAGCAATCGCCTCGTTGTAATTTGCTTCGTTGTACAATTCAATTCCTCTGTAAAAAGCTACTTTTTGATAGGCGGCTTTGTCTGCAAAGTTTTTATTGTTTTCCAACAAATCCAACGCTTCCTTATAGTTTTTTGAAGTGATGTAACTGTCGATCAACAATTTTTTCAGCTCGTCGTTATTGGCGTTGTTCGGGTATTTTTCAATGAAGGAAAGCAAAACTTGGGGTGTGCTTTTGTAACTGTTCCCGATTTCGTAGCTCAATTTTGCATAATTCAAATAAGCATCTTCCTGGATTTCGGCACTGAAATCCATTTCCGAAGCATTTTTAAAAGCGTTCAACGCTTCCTGTTTTTTATCGAGCTTTAAATAGCTTTCCGCCAAATGATAGTATGCGTTTTGGGCAACGGCATTCTTTCCGTCCACAATTTTATTGAACTCGCCAATGGCACTTTCAAAATCGCCTTCTTTGTAATATGCATAGCCCAGTTGGTAGTAATCAGTATTGCTCCACTTGCCGCGCGTGCCTTTGTATTCCTTTAAATACGGAACGGCTTCAGCGTATTGGCCGAGGTTGAAATAGCTTTCGCCAATAATTTTTGAAAGCTGGCTTTTTTCTGCTGGGCTGGATTTATCGAACTGCTCCTTCCCCATATCGATGGCTTTTTGGAAGTTGCCGAGCTTAAAATTCATATCGGCCTGATAATAGGAAAGATCTTCAGAATAGCGTTCCTCGCCTTTTACTTCCTCAAAATTCTTGTTGGCTTCCACGTAATCATCACCTTCGTAGGCGATAAACCCCAAATAATATTTCGCTTGCGAACCGTATTTTTCAGAAGTGGAAACTTTGTTGAAATAGGTTTTCGCATCGTCATACCGTTTCGCCTTAAAATAGGCATACCCATTGTTGAAATTGAAACGATCCTGCTCGCTTCGGCTTAAACTTCCCTCATCAACTTTTTCGTACCATTTTTGGGCATGGGAATATTTTCCATTTTCGAAATAAAAATTGGCGACGTCTATAAATGCCGAATTCCGCTTTAAACTCGTGGGATATTTTTCCACAAATTCCTCCATCAGCTGGTCGGCGTTTTGCTGGTTTAACCTAACTGCGGCGTTTGCAACGTAATAGGCGCAATCGCTCTGCACGGTTTCATCATTGCTGCTGTTTTTTATTTTGTCGAAAAGACTTTGGGCCGCCAAATACTGACCATTATTATAGAGTTCCAACGCTTGGTTGAACTCGGCAAAGTCGTTTGTATAGGCTGCTGTTTGCTGCGAAAACGATGAAAATGAAAGGAATATAAAAAGCGAAAAGACAAGAAATTTCTTAATCATTATTTACAGTTTTTGTGGCGTAAAGATATTTAACTTTAAATGTAGCTTTCAGCGATACTGTAAATTTTTAAGGTTTAATTAACGAATGGTTTTTCGGTGAATTTTCTTTGTATGATAACGCTTCAAAAGCGGAATAAGTATATACATCAACAACAGAATTTAACATACCTTGAATCCCTT
>JAPKFY010000051.1 GCA_026646335.1 Aequorivita sp.
TGTACGCAAATATATTTATGTATGCCACTTATACCTTTGGTTTTTTAATATGCTCAAGAAAGAAGAAATCCTCTTATTAGTTTATTTTATATCCATAATATTTCTTTTGGTATTATTTGTTGTTGTTTTTTTTATGGCTTTTCAGCGAAAAAAAAACAAATTTCTTAAAGAAAGATACGAGGCCGAACAGCGTTATCAAAGGGAACTTGCCGATACAAAGATTGAAATACAGGAACAAACCCTCAAAAACATTGCTTGGGAACTGCATGACAATGTGGGACAGTTGCTCTCGGTCGCCAATATTCAGTTGAATGTTTTGATGAATTCAGTCCCAGATACGTACCACCACCAAATAAAGGAAACAAAGGGTGTTGTGCAGGAAACCGTTCAGGAAATACGATCGCTTTCTAAAGTACTCAACAACGACGTAGTCCTGAAAAATGGGCTGTTAAAATCACTACAAGTGGAACTGGATCGGTTTAACCGTTTGGACTACTTGAAAGCTTCCTTAAAAATTTCTGGTGATATAGTGCCATTGAACAGCGCCAGTGAAATCATCGTCTTCCGCATTCTCCAGGAATTCCTTTCAAACGTTATCAAGCACGCAAAGGCTTCAAAATTATTCGTACATTTAGATTATAAAGAAAAAACACTGGAAATATCTGCCGAAGATGACGGGGTTGGTTTCGATACTTCACAAAAAACTGACAGTTCCGGAATGGAGACAATGCATAGCCGTGCCGAACTGTTGAATGCTGAATTTTCCATTGTATCACAGCTAGGAAAGGGTACAAGTCTATTCATAAAATATCCGTATAAAAGCATATAATGAATGAAGGAAAAAAACATACCGTAGCCATAGTTGACGACCACTCTCTATTCGCAGGTTCTTTGGAAAAGCTCATCAATTCATTTTCCAATTTCACAGTCCTTTTCCATGCAAAAAATGGTATGGAATTACAGAAGTGTATTGAAAACGGAAGTGCCTTGCCCAACATTGTCTTGCTCGACATCAATATGCCTGTAATGGACGGTTTTGAAACAGCCGAATGGTTAATGCTAAACTATCCTAAAATAAAGATTCTCGCACTCTCTATGGAAGATGATGAGCAGACCATATTGAGAATGTTGCGCAAAGGTGCAAAAGGATATCTATTGAAAGACATTCACCCGGAAATTTTGAACACCGCCCTGCAAGAATTGATGGACAAAGGATATTATCACTCCGAAAAAGTTTCCGAAACCCTTTTACATTCCTTAAATCCTGATGAAGAGCTGGGTTTACTGGATTTTAAGGAAAATGAACTTACCTTCATCCAGTTGGCGTGTTCCGAGATGACTTATAAGGAAATAGCAGATATAATGGGGCTAAGCCCTAAAACCATCGATGGTTACAGACATGATCTTTTCAACCGACTTAAAATTAAAAATAGGGTAGGATTAGTGATTTTTGCCTTGAAGAAAAATTTGATAAAACTTTAATTGCAAGCATCCCAAACCGAATCTTCGGGCGTTGGCGCTTCAATAGTAATCTCTTCTTTCTGGACTGGATGGATCAACGTTAACTTTTTTGCGTGAAGGTGAATGCTGCCGTCGGGGTTGCTTCGGTCAGAACCATACTTCAAGTCTCCTTTTATTGAACTGCCAATAGCTGAAAACTGCGATCGTATTTGATGGTGCCTTCCAGTTTCAAGAACTACTTCCAATAAATAATAATTGTCCAATTTTTTCAGAAGTTTGTAATGGAGCACGGCTTTTTTACTGTCCGGCACTTCTTTTATGTGGGCATAGGATTTGTTTTGTTTCGGATTTCTTTTTAAATAGTGCGTAAGCGTATCTTCGGTTTTTGGAGGCATGTTTTTAACGATAGCCCAATATATTTTCTCGGTTTCCCTTTCAGAAAACATTTTATTCAGCCGCGCCAATGCCTTGGAAGTTCTTGCAAAAACCACAATCCCGCTCGTGGGACGGTCCAAACGATGGACTACGCCAAGAAAAACAGCTCCAGGCTTGTCGTATTTTTCGGCAATATATTCTTTTACAACTTCTGAAAGTGGGGCATCGCCCGTTTTGTCGCCCTGAACAATATCGCCAGGGCGTTTGTTGACAACGATTAAATGATTGTCTTCAAAAAGAACTTGGAGATTGTCTTTGGTGCTATGGGTTTTGGGTGTTGAAATTTTCTTTGGAATTTGGTGTTTGTAGTTTGAAATTTAAAACTTAGTATTGTTCACTATCGTTCGGGAAATCACCGCTTTTCACATCAAGGCTGTATTGACTGAAAGCATTTTTCATCTCGGTGTATAAATCTAAATATCTTCTAAGAAAACGCGGATTGAATTCGTGGGTCATCCCGAGCATATCGTGTGTTACCAAAACTTGACCGTCAACACCATTTCCAGCGCCAATACCGATTACGGGAATACTTATTTTTTCGGCAACTTCTTTGGCAAGCTTTGCAGGAACTTTTTCTAAAACCACTGCGAAGCAACCTGCTTTTTCAAGTAAAATGGCGTCTTCAATCAATTTATCGGCTTCCTCTTCCTCTTTTGCTCGAACTGTATATGTTCCGAATTTATAGATGGATTGTGGGGTTAAGCCTAAATGGCCCATTACCGGAATTCCAGCATTCAAAATTCTTTTTATTGATTCTTTAATTTCAGCACCACCTTCCATCTTAACAGCGTGTCCGCCGCTTTCTTTCATAATTCTAATTGCAGACCGAAGCGCTTCCTTTGGGTCACTTTGGTAGCTTCCGAAAGGTAAATCAACAACTACCAGACTGCGTTCAATTCCACGAATCACAGAAGCTGCATGATAAATCATTTGGTCGAGGGTGATTGGCAAAGTGGTTTCGTGACCCGCCATTACATTTGAAGCCGAATCGCCCACCAGAATAACATCTATCCCTGAACTATCCAATATCTTGGCCATTGTAAAATCGTATGCCGTAAGCATCGAAATTTTCTCGCCTTTCTTTTTCATATCTACCAAAGTTTTGGTGGTGATACGCTTGTATTCTTTTTTGGCTGTTGACATATTTCTAAAATATATATATATTAGAGTGTAAAAATACTATTTTTGAGTAGTAACCACTTAAGTTTTTTATCATGAAATCCATACTGTTACTCTTTTCAATATTTTTTAGCACCGCTTGTTTTTCTCAAGAATCACTTTCCACGGCAAATGGAAAAATAATTGTTGATATTTTTATGGATGGCTATCAGGCAGGCGATACTTTAAAGATGAAATCTGTAATGCATCAAAACATGACTATGCAGCGTGCTTATTTGAATAAAGAACAGGAAAACATTTTGATTTATATTCAATCTTCAGATTTGCTTAAATACGCTTCAACTACCGGAAAAGAGCAGATATGGGAAGAAAAACTTGCCGACTATATTGTCAACAGCGACGGTAATGTTGCCCACGTATGGGCTTCCTATGAATTTTTTAAGGATGGTAAATTCAGTCATTGTGGCGCAATTTCTTTCACATTAGTTTACACTGATGAAAGCTGGAAAATTTTGAATATTATAGACTCCATACGCATAGGAAGCTGTAATAAAGAATAATTTCCTAACAGTCGCTAATATTCACCTGAACTGCCAATCCACCTTCACTGGTTTCTTTGTATTTCGAAGTCATATCCTTTGCGGTTTCCCACATAGTGGCAATTACTTTGTCCAATGGTACTTTTGCTTTTGAAGGGTCACTGTCCAAAGCCATTTCACAAGCATTTATAGCTTTTATGGCACCCATCGCATTGCGCTCAATACACGGAATTTGGACCAAACCTGCAATTGGGTCACAGGTCATTCCTAAATGATGTTCCATTGCAATTTCGCTGGCCATTAAGCACTGTTCTGGGGTTCCTCCCATCAATTCGCAGAGTGCACCGGCCGCCATTGATGAAGAAACACCAATTTCTGCCTGGCAACCGCCCATCGCCGCCGAAATGGTAGCGCCTTTTTTGAAAATGCTCCCAATTTCACCCGACGTGAGCAAAAATTTACGGACATCCTCAAAATTGGCATCGTGGTTTTCAATCACCATATAATACATCATTACGGCAGGAATTACGCCGGCACTTCCATTGGTTGGCGCTGTAACAACGCGACCCAGGGAAGCATTCACTTCATTTACAGCGAGTGCAAAACACGAAACCCATTTCAGAATCTGACGGAATTTAACTTCAGTGCTTCTAATAGCGTCAATCCATTCTTCAGCATTTGTGTATTTTATGTCACCAATAAGGTTTTTATTCATATCGAAAGCTCTTCTGGTAACATTAAGTCCACCAGGCAATATGCCCCCAGTATGGGCGCCAACATACATTGAGTCTAGCATCACGTCCCAGATTTTCTTTAAACCATCGTTAATTTCGGCTTCGCTTCTGAGCGATTTTTCGTTTTCGAGAACAATTTCATAAATGCTTTTTCCTTCAGCTTTGCAGTATGCCAAAAGTTCGGTGCCTTTTTCAATAGGAAAGGGAAATTTTGCAAATTCATCAAGCTTCACCTTTTTGTTCTTGCGTTCTTCTTTTACAGTAAATCCGCCGCCTATGGAATAAAAGGATGAGGATTTTTTGGAACCATTTGTCAGTGTTGCAGTAAAAGTCATTCCATTGGGATGAAACTCGAGAAACTTTCTATTAAAAATTATATTCTCCTTCGGAATAAAAGGAATTTCGCGTTCGTTGTTTAGCTTCAGCTTGTTTTCAGAAGTAATAAAACCAATCTCTTTTTCTATATTTTCAATAGGAAAAGTTACAGGATCAAACCCCATTAAGCCCAACATTACCGCAATATCTGTAGCATGGCCTTTTCCTGTGAGCGAAAGGGAACCATATAAATCCACCGAAATTTCTGCTACCTCTTCAAACTGATTTTTTTCTTTCAATTCCTCGATCCATCGCAAAGCAGCGCGCCAAGGTCCCAAGGTGTGCGAACTCGACGGTCCAACGCCAATCGATAACATGTCAAAAACACTGATACTTTCCATAAGTTTAATCTTAATCCAAACCTAAGAAATTTTAAGGGATCTTACTAAAAGGAAACAAGAAATTGTTTATAATTAATATTGGAAATAGTCCAAAATAAAGGAAATATTCCTATTTTTGAAATATGGAAACCTTCACTTCAGGAAAGCTCACAAAAGTAAAAAGCAGGCATGAGCCAAGCGTTTCAAAACAGACAGGTTTTGCAAGCCCTGCAACTCATTATTTGGAGCCCACCATTGATCTTAACCAAGAACTTGTTGTGAACCGCGACGCTACTTTTTTTGTGCGGGTTGATGGAGACGCTTTTAAGGAGCACAATATTCTCAACAAAGATGTACTGATTATTGACCGTTCATTATCCCGAAGTTTTGATGCGTTGGCATTAATGGTTCAAGATGGACAATTTAAAATAAGACGTATCCCGTTTGGTTTTTCCGAAGAAGAATTCACCGTTTGGGGAATCATTACCTACATAATCCATTACGCCCGATGATTGCCTTGGTAGATTGCAACAGCTTTTACGCTTGCTGCGAGCAGGTTTTTCGTCCTGATCTATTGGGGAAGCCCGTTGTGGTACTCAGCAATAATGACGGTTGTATTATTGCCGCAAACAAAGAGGCCAAAACAATTACTGAAATCCCAATGTATGAGCCGGTTTTCAAAATAAAGGACAAATTGATTTCACACAAAGTGAATTTCTTTTCTTCAAATTATACACTCTATGGCGAAATGTCGCAACGGGTGATGAACATCCTCGGAACGTTTTCCCCAAATGTAGAAGTATATAGTATTGACGAAGCTTTTGTAGATTTGTCTGGAATGAAAAATATTTCATTGAAAAAATACGGCCACGAAATTAAAGATACTATTTTCAAAAATACAGGTTTGCCAGTAGGCGTGGGGATTGCATCTTCCAAAGGTTTGGCAAAACTCGCTAACAAAATGTCAAAGAAAATTGCTGAAAACGACCACGTTTTTGTGATCGATTCCGAAGAAAAAAGGATTGAAGCATTGGAATGGTGCAAGATTGGCGATGTGTGGGGTATCGGCAGAAAACACGCTGAGCGGTTGAAAAATATAGGCGTTTATAATGCTTTGCAATTTACCGAACTGCCACTACAATGGGTCCGAAAGGAAATGACCGTGGTGGGCGAGCGCACCTGGCGTGAGCTAAAAGGCGAACCATGCAATGAATTTGTAACCCAGCCACCACCCAAAAAAGGAATCGGCACCGCAAAATCCTTTGGTGTAAAATTGCCAGATTTGGAACGTATTGAAGAAGCCTGTGCTTATTACATCAGCGAAGTGAGCGAAGTATTGCGTGCGCAAAAATCCTGTGCTACCTATGTTCAGGTTTTTATTGTTACCAACTATCACAGCAATGTGGACAAACAATATTCCAACAGCCGCACGGTAACTATGGATATTCCAACAAACGATACTTTCAAACTTATTGCCGCTGCGCGAAAAGCATTAGTTGAAATTTATAAACCTGGCTATCGCTACAAAAAAGTAGGAGTAAACCTTACCGGCATTATTCCACAGGATTATGTACAGGGAAATTTGTTTCACCAGCCATCAAAACTGAACAATAAAAAACTCATAGAAACCTTTGATGCCATCAACCGAAAATTTGGAAAAGCTACAATTTCTTCAGGTTTGGTGGGCACACGTGTAATTGAATGGGAACTCATTAAAAAGGAACGGAGCCCACGCTATACTACGCAATGGCGGGAATTGTTAAAAATAAATTCCAAACATCTCCCTAACCCCCTTCAAAAGGGGAATTGTTAGTCTTATCTATGACATGATGTCATAAACTTTCCGCTGGCACAATCATTGTCTTATAGAGATAGTAAATGAAAATTTCAGAAATAAATAATTATACTAATAACAATAAACAATAGATATGAGTAAAATAATTGGAATCGACTTAGGTACAACCAACTCCTGTGTTGCCGTAATGGAAGGTAGCGAGCCGGTAGTTATTCCTAATGCCGAAGGAAAAAGAACAACTCCTTCCGTAATTGCATTTGTGGAAGGCGGTGAAATTAAGGTAGGAGATCCTGCAAAACGTCAGGCTGTTACTAACCCTACAAAGACTATTAGCTCCATTAAGAGATTTATGGGGAACAAATATTCCGAGTCTAAAGTTGAAACGGAATACTCTGCTTATAAAGTGGTGAAAGGTGACAACGATACCGCCCGTGTTGACATTGACGGTCGTTTATACACGCCACAGGAATTGAGCGCGATGATTCTTCAGAAAATGAAGAAAACCGCTGAGGATTATTTGGGACAACCAGTAACCCGTGCGGTAATTACCGTTCCTGCATATTTTAACGACAGTCAACGCCACGCAACTAAAGAAGCTGGTGAGATTGCTGGTCTTAAAGTAGAAAGAATTATTAATGAGCCAACCGCAGCAGCACTTGCTTACGGACTTGACAAAAAAGGCACCGACCAAAAAGTGGTGGTATTTGACTTTGGTGGTGGTACGCACGACGTTAGTATCCTTGAATTGGGTGACGGCGTTTTTGAAGTACTTGCGACCGATGGTGATACTCACTTAGGGGGTGATGATGTTGACCAGAAAATTATCAACTGGTTGGCTGATGAGTTTAAAGCTGAAGAAGATTTTGATCTTCGCAAAGACCCAATGGCACTGCAACGTTTGAAGGAAGCAGCTGAAAAGGCAAAAATTGAGCTCTCTTCTGCAGCGCAAACTGAAGTGAACTTGCCATACGTTACGGCTACTGCCAGCGGACCAAAACACTTGGTGAAAACGTTGACACGTGCAAAGTTTGAGCAGTTAATCGATGATTTGGTAAAAAGAACAATGAAGCCTTGCGAAACAGCAATGAAAGCTGCTGGTTTGAACAAAAGCGATATTGACGAAGTAATTCTTGTAGGTGGTTCTACCCGTATTCCTGCAGTTCAGGAAGCTGTTGAGAAATTCTTCGGAAAGAAGCCACACAAAGGGGTAAACCCTGATGAAGTAGTTGCCGTAGGTGCTGCAATTCAAGGTGGTGTATTAACTGGTGATGTAAAAGATGTACTTCTTTTAGATGTAACCCCACTTTCTCTTGGTATTGAAACCATGGGCGGTGTAATGACCAAATTGATTGAGGCAAACACAACCATCCCAACCAAGAAAAGTCAGGTATTCTCTACTGCGGCAGACAATCAGCCTAGTGTTGAGATCCACGTCTTGCAAGGAGAACGCCCAATGGCAACAGACAACAAGACAATTGGTCGTTTCCACTTAGACGGTATTCCACCAGCGCAAAGAGGTACGCCACAAATTGAAGTAACGTTTGATATTGATGCCAACGGTATCATTAAAGTAAGCGCTACCGATAAGGCTACCAACAAAACGCAGGACATCCGCATTGAAGCTTCTTCTGGATTGACCGAAGAGGAAATCAAAAAGATGAAAGCGGATGCTGAGGCAAATGCCGAAAGCGATAAAGCTGCAAAAGAAAAAGTAGATAAACTGAATGAAGCAGACGCGATGATCTTCCAGACTGAAAAGCAACTTAAAGAGTTTGGCGACAAATTATCTGATGATAAGAAGAAGCCAATTGAAGATGCTTTGGAAGAACTGAAAAAAGCGTACGAAACCAAAGAAGTTGAAACCATTCAACCAGCTTTGGATAAAATAAACGAAGCTTGGAAAACCGCTTCTGAAGAAATGTACAAAGCCCAAGCAGACCAGCAAGGCGCCCCAACCGGTGATGCCGGAGCAGGAGCAGAGCAGGGAAGCACCGCTGAAAACAGCGATGTTGAGGATGTTGACTTCGAAGAGGTAAAATAAGTTTCTTAAAATAGCTTAATGCAAAAACCGCAACCTGAAAGGGTTGCGGTTTTTGCATTAATTAAATACGTTGTTGATTAAATAGGGGGTAAGTTTCCTGACAATGTTCCGGCACCTCCGCAGTCCTCTGTAAAATTGAGTGAGCCGTTGCCGAGTACTTCCAGCGTCACTGTGCAATTATTAACGCAGCCTGCCGTAACGGTTTCTGAATAAGTATAAACATTCCCAACTTGAGAAACTAGGGTCAAAGAGCCTATGCAATACTCGTAATCCACTGTTCCGACGGAAAAGTCACACGCCATATTTAATGTCAAGTTATAGACGTTTCCAGAAGTATCAATACCCTCTCCTGCCCAATCACGAGTGCCTTGAACGTCTGGGTTATTATCATCACAATCAATGAAGCTCGAGCACGTATTTTCCTTGTCAAAATACCCGTCGCCGTCTAAGTCTATGGCATCGCCGTGTGTCCTGTGGGCCCGAATGGCATTGACGCTTACGTTAATTATATGCCCTTTATGGCATACGTCCACTTTGCTAGCTTTTTCAGTCCCGTTTGGGTCTTTCTGCTGCAGTTGTTGTTTTTCGTTAATTTGGTCTGGATCGCCTTCTTTTTCACAAGCAAAGGCCAAAAGTACGCACAGTAAAACCAATACATAATTTTTCATAATATATAGTATTTAAGGTTAATTACAAATTATACTATTGAGGAGAGATTGGAATTCGTAAGGTAGTTAAAATTAACGAATTACGCATAAATTATTTGTATTTTTTGTGCTTTTTACCTGAGCATCTGTGACTTAACATTTAATATAAAAAGGACAGTTTATTTTAGTAATACAGAACAACCATTTCCAACGAAATCAAAACCGTTAACCCACTACCAAACCTAAAATTGAATAAAGAATTATAATTATTTAGCTGTCAATGGCATATCTGGTTGATAGTTGAGCGTTTACATCGTATCTTTAGGTACATCCTAAAAAACGAACTACTCACTAAAGTGTACTAATTTAAAACATACTATTATGGAAACCATTTTTTCAAAAAGACTTTCCACTGCGGTCCTACTATGTTTCTTGATAGCTTTGGCACCGACAGTAACAGCCCAGGAACTAAAGAATCATGTGGAATATAAAGGAAAGATTACAGACGGCAACACCCAAGAGCCCCTTGAGGCAGTAAGTGTAAATTTGAAAAACACCAACATTAACACAATCAGTAATAATGAGGGAAAGTTTGCGTTGAAAGTTCCACAAAACACAGCCGATGGCACCTTGGTATTTAATCTCTTGGGATATCAACCAAAGGAAATTTCCCTTGAGAAGCTTTTAAAAAAGGAAAACAAGATAACGCTAGAGCCAAAAATAACGCAACTTTCAGAAGTGAATATCGCTACTTATGTCAATGCAGAAGTTTTGGTGAAAAAGGTATTTGAGAAGAAAGCCCAAAACAATTTAAGCGACCCTGCGGTGATGACCGCTTTTTACAGGGAAACCATCAAAAGACGAAACAGGAACGTTTCGATTACCGAGGCGGTCGTAAATCTTTTTAGACAACCCTATATGTCTAATTCCAAAGATGTGATAGAATTGCATAAAGCCAGAAAAAGCACGGATTATAGACGTTTGGACACCGTGGCTTTCAAGCTACAAGGTGGGCCATTTGCAGCCTTATACCTCGATGTGATGAAATATCCCGAATATTTATTTACCAATGAGACCATTGGCGACTATAAATACAATTTTGAACCGCCAAGCACCATCAACAGCAGACCGGTATTTGTGGTTTCGTTTCTGCAGAAGGAAATGTTTGCCGAAGCGTATTACAAAGGAAAACTGTACATAGATGCCGAAACATTGGCACTGGCCAGCGCGAGCTATAGCTTGGAGATTGTGGACGAAAAAGAAGCGAGTAAGTTATTTGTGAAAAAGAAGCCCAATGACATTAACGTTTATCCTTTGGAAACTTCTTATCACGTAGATTACCGCGAAAAAGATGGAAAATGGTATTACGGCTACAGCAATATGCAACTCACCTTTAAAGTGGACCAAACTGGAAAACTTTTCAACACTACTTATACCTTGGCTACCGAAATGGCAGTTACCGATTGGGAAAATAATTCTGTTGGTTCCAAAGCAAGTATTGAAAAAAAGTTGAAACCAACAGTGGTTATGAGCGATGCGGTTTCCGGATTTTCCGATCCAGATTTTTGGGGACCATATAACGTTATCGAGCCTGAAGAATCCATAGAATCTGCAATCAATAAAATTCAGCGGAAGTTGGAAAGAAACAAAGGTTAAAATTATAGTCGATAATAATTACAAAAATGAAAACTGCCCAATAGTTGAAAATACTGTTGGGCAGTTTTTTTTGTATTGTAGTTTACTAAAGCCGTATCAGTTATTTTCAGTGTGCTTTTTAAAGTTATCCAAAATGGCTTGCCAACCGCTGCGCTGCATTTCCAAAGGGTTTTCACTTTCAGGATCAAAAGTGGTGGTTACTTTGGTCCTCCCACCCATCGCGTCAAAGGTGGTGGTAGCCTTTCTTCCGTCTTCCATGGTATAACTGATTTTCTTTTGCGGCACCACTTCGTCATATATTACATTAAAATCAAACCCAAAACTTCCGTCCTTGGCTTCCATTCTTGAGGAAAGTTTTCCGCCCACACGCAGGTCGTTTGTGGCTTTTGGACAATGCCAATCTTCACTGGCAAAGTTCCATTTGGTAATGTGTTCGGGTTGGGTCCAATATTCCCAAACTTTTTTGGTGTCTGCATTAACTTTGGTTTCCACGGTAATTTTTGTTGTTCCCATAGATGTAAAATGTATTTAATGATGGAAGCAATCTAAAATAATTAATTTTTCATTTAGATTTTCAAATCAAAACATTTCATTTTCACAAAAAAAAGAGCGACTCAAGAAGAGCCGCTCCATTTAAAAGCTTTTTTTTAACCAAATATTAAGCTTTAAGGTCTCTGGAGTGGGTGGGGGCCACTTGGTTCAAAGACCTGGGGCAATCTACTAATAATTTCTAATTTGGCAATGTTTTTTGCCGATAAAATGTGTTTTTGGTCGTGGTTTAAAATAAAAGCGGCCCGAAAAGGCCGCTTGGAAATGAGGAAATAGAATAGTGTTAATCTTCAGATTCGTCCCGTTCCACAGCAATTATGGATTGGGCGGGTTCAATGTGTGGGGAGTTGTTGAGTAAATCTATTTTTGCTCCGGAATTAGACAGTAGCACTACTGAAAAATCATCGGGATTGTTAAAGTTATTTTCCGCAACCATCAGTTGCTTTAGGTTCGGACATTTGGCCAATTGTGTTGGCAACATTCCGGACAGGTTGTTGTCAAAAACATTGAAAACTTCTATTTCACTAAGGTTTCCCAAACTTTCAGGAATGTTACCGCTTAATTTGTTACTGCTTAAGTGCAGTTGTTTTAAGTGTGAAAGATTCCCCAATTCAGCGGGAATGTTTCCGTGAATTTCAGTGCCGTTTAACGCCAACACTTCTAAGTTTTCCAGATTGCCCAACTCAGCAGGAATATTTCCGGAAATTGGGTTGAAAGAAAGCTCTAATCTTTTTAAGCTTTTTAATTGGCCCAAAGATGCAGGCAGTGCTCCATTAACATTGTTGAATAACATATGGATTTCCGTCACCGTATTGTTTTCAACCGTAATGCCATACCAGTTTGTTACAGGCTCTTCCAAATTCCAGGTAATGTTCCAAGCTTGCCCATTGGTCGCTGTGTAAAAATCCAAAAGAACCTGTTTTTCCTGCTTGCTCACTTGAGCTACCAGTAAAGTAGCTATGAATAGAAATCCGCAGGTTAGTATTGCCTTTTTCATAGTTTGGGGCTATTGTTTTTTAGAGCGAAGTAAAAGAAATACAAAACAAGTTAAAGAACAAACTTATTCGATGAAATGCATACCCAATATTAAATTATTTTGAAAGCTTTAGTAAAAATTCTCTGTTAACTTCATGAATTCCTTCAAAAACCTCAATTTTCAAACGATTTTGGAAGAGTTTACTGCCCTTTAGTTTTTCCTCGGTTTCCCGGGCTTCGGTTATGTATTGATCTTTATCTCCGTAGAGGTAGATTACTTGTGCAGTGGGTTTCAAAAATTCAAAATCCTGGGTTTGCAGTTCATTTGGAATTCCCCCCGAATGAAGAATCAACTTGTCGCACTGAATTTTTCGGCTTGCAACCCAGCGTGTAGCAATGGAAACTCCTTGCGAGTAACCCAGAATAATTAATTTGGATTTAACGCTCGAAAGTTCGTTTTCAAAAACCGCATCTACATAATTCAATATATTTTGGGTTTCCATAGCTGTATTCTCTCTGGTAAGCCAGGAAGCACCTACGTGTTTAAAGCTCTTCCCTTGATAATATTTAGAAGGGGCTTGCGGGGCGATAATGTAATTTTCCTCAGCATTCAATCCTGAAAAATAGTTGATGAAATATTTGCTCAGATAACCCATACCGTGGAAAACCAACCAGACGTTTTTCGTTTTCTCAGTTAAAGCATTGAGGGTGGAATAGGTATTTGTTGTGGTGTAGGAAGCTTCTTTTTCGACGATCATTTTGTTAAATCCAATTTTGTACTTTTACAAATGTAAACCAATAGAATGAAGTATACCAACAAAGAAATTTTGGCCGGCTGTAACAAAATGTGCCAAAATACCCTAATGGAAACCTTAGGCATAGAATTCACTGAGGTAGGCGATGATTTTATTGTTGCCAGAATGCCTGTAACTCCAAGGGTTCACCAACCAGATGGGGTTTTACACGGCGGTGCTTCCGTAGCTTTGGCCGAAAGCGTGGGCAGTGCTGGCGCTTACTTTTTTTTGAATTCAGAAGAGATTGTTATACGCGGAATTGAAATAGCCGCAAACCATGTTAAAAGCGTCCGCGATGGCTATGTTTATGCTCACGCCAGCATTATTCACAAAGGAAGAACCACACAGCTCTGGCAGATAAAAATTACTAATGAACAAGGGGCACTTGTCTCGCTCGTAAAACTTACAACTCTTACCTTACCCAAAAAAAATTGATGGATTACAAGCTACTGATCGAAAAAATCTCAAAGCATTATTGTGAAAAATTGCCTTTTGTGGTTTTTTCATTACCCGAAAGTGATAGCTTAAATGCTTTTTTTCAAAATGATGTAAAGCAGATCACTGTTGAAAAGCTAACAGAAAATGGTTTTGTCTTCGCTCCTTTTGATTATAAGGACACCTCTTTTTTTATTCCTCAAAATGACCCTGAAAGCTTGAAGTGTGAGTTTGTAAAACACGATATTAAATTGACTCCTATCGCTCTTTCAGAAGATATAGATGAGAAAGTCGGGTATATTAAATTGTTCGGCAAAACAGTTGAAGCTATAAAAAAACGAAATGCGAGCAAAATTGTTATTTCCCGTCAAAAAGATTTTAAGCTGAAAGACTTCTCGATTGAAAGACTGACAGAAAGACTATTTTCGGCACATCCCACGGCCTTTAGATATATATGGTACCATCCCAACACTGGATTATGGTGTGGGGCCACCCCGGAAACTCTGGTGCAAATTGAAAATAATTCCTTCAAAACAATGGCGCTGGCAGGGACACAGCCACTTACCAATAGAGCATCCGTATTTTGGGGGTCAAAAGAACTGGAGGAGCAACAATTGGTTACCGATTCAATAATAGATAGCCTGCAACGGGTTACTTCTGTCTTAAAAGTTTCAAATCCCCACACTCATCAAGCGGGTTCTTTATTGCATCTACGAACAGACATAACAGGTGTCCTAAAAACCGGCAAAGCTACATTGACCACGATTGCTGCCGCACTGCATCCAACACCGGCTGTTTGTGGAAGTCCAAAGAAATTTGCAAAAGAGTTTATACTTGAAAATGAAGATTATAATCGCGAGTATTATACAGGGTTTTTGGGACCAATTCTTGAAAATGGCAAATCGGCTTCATTAATGGTAAATCTTCGATGTATGAAAATTGAAGGGAATATTGCCCATGTTTTTGTGGGTGGCGGCATAACGCTTGCTTCGCAACCGCAGGATGAATGGAATGAAACCCAAAATAAAATGCAAACCATGCTACAAGTATTGCAACCAATGCTGTAATATTTTCGGCATCTTCGTACCTTTGTACAGCATGAAATTTTCAAATAAGATTCTCTCACAAACGCTTGTGCAACTATGTTTGGACAAGGGTATTGACCATATAGTTATTTCCCCTGGATCTCGCAATGCACCCCTTACCATAGGTTTTGGGGAACACGCGGATTTTAAATGCTTTAGCATTGTGGATGAGCGGTGCGCCGCTTTTTTCGCCTTGGGAATTGCCCAACAGTTGCAAAAACCCGTGGGGGTCGTTTGTACATCGGGTTCAGCATTGCTCAATTATTATCCCGCCGTGGCCGAAGCATTTTACAGCGATATTCCGCTGGTTGTCATTTCGGCAGACAGGCCAAAAAATTTTATTGATATAGGCGATGGACAGACCATACGGCAGGAAAATGTTTTTGAAAATCATATCCTTTACAGCGCAAATTGCAATGAAGGTGAAGATTTTCAGGTGAAAAATGAAACCGAGATAAATATTGCGCTTAATACCGCAATTGAGCTGAGCGGCCCTGTCCATATAAACATTCCTTTTAATGAACCTTTGTACCACACCACGGAAAACCAATTGGTTTGGCCGCAGAATGTAGTGCCACGGATGAATTTTGAAACTTTGGAAGATGATTTGAAACCTTTCATTTCACAGTGGAACAACAGCAAAAGAAAGCTGATTCTCGTTGGGGTATTGCCACCGAATAGTGTTGAACAACGTTTCGTGGAACAACTTGCAAAAGACGAAAGTGTTTTGGTTTTGACAGAAACCACTTCAAACCTTCACAGTATAAACTTCATTTCAGCAATTGATCAACTTGTTGCCCCTTTTACCGATGTTGATTTCAGCAAACTACAACCTGACATTTTGCTCACTTTTGGTGGAATGGTGGTGTCAAAAAAGATAAAAGCATTTCTGCGCAGCTTTCCGCCTAAAGAGCACTGGCACGTAGATTCAAAAAAAGCATACGATACTTTTTTTGTGTTGAAACATCATTTCAAAACAAGTATTAATTCATTTTTTACTGAATTTCTACCCAAGATAACACCGGTACAAACTGATTATCGAAACCAGTGGCTTACAATAAAACATTATAGATTGCAACGTCATGGAACCTACCAATCCGAAATTCCTTATTCGGATTTTATGGTTTTTTCTGAAATATTTAAGCAACTTCCACAAAATGTTCAGTTGCAATTGAGCAATAGTGCTACCATTAGGTATGCGCAACTTTTTGACATAAACGATTCAGCAGAAGTATTTTGTAATCGAGGAACCAGCGGAATTGATGGCAGCACGAGCACCGCAGTGGGAGCGGCTTACGCTTCAAGATTGCCGACTGTTTTTTTAACTGGCGATCTTAGTTTTTTCTATGACAGCAATGCACTTTGGAACAATTATATTCCTGAGAACTTCAAAATAGTAGTAGTGAATAATGGCGGTGGTGGTATTTTCAGAATACTTCCCGGAGAAAAGGATACAAAGCTTTTTGATACTTTTTTTGAAACAAAGCACAACTTAAGCTCAAAACAACTTTCGGAAATGTACAGTTTCAAATATGAAGCTATTTTCAAGAAAGAAGATTTGGCAGAAAAGGTGAGCGATTTTTTCAGTAAGAACGATGGTCCTGCCTTGTTGGAAATTTTCACGCCTTCAACCGTAAACGACAAAGTGCTTTTGGATTATTTCAAGTTTATTTTATAAATAACCTTTGCCCCAAATGACTGCTTCTGTAAGATTATCGAACATTTGGAACGGTTTTTTGCAGAATTTGGCCTCCAGCTCTGCATTGGAATGACCCAATTCCCTATAATTTACAACCCCAACGGCACGCAACGTGGGGACTTTATTGAGATATTTGTAATCCATAGTATTAATGGAATAGGAATGAACACGGTTAGAAATAAACACCCAGCGTTTGGAGCCAAGATAATTAAGGCCTTTAAGCAAAATGGAAAAACCAGTTTTATAAGACATGGTAATACCTTCTTTTGCTTCGAAAACAACAATAGTATCATAAAAATAGACCATTCCAATCTCTGTATCCAACGTTTTTTTTAGTTGGAAATCAGGAGGAAGATTATGTGGAGAAGTTTTTTGCATTTTCGATGTGAATTTACATTTTAAGTTTCATTTGTATATACGTGTTCTATTATTTTTTTAACAATAATACAGTACCTTTGCAATTATGATAAAACTGGGTGAATACAATACTTTAGAGATCCTTCGGGAAACCGAACCGGGTCTGTATTTGGGCGATGACGAGGAAAATGTAGTGCTTTTACCGCATAGGTATAAGCCAGAGGAATATGAGATTGGTGATGAAATTTCAGTTTTCATTTATCTCGATAACGAAGAACGGCCCATTGCGACAACACTGGATCCTTTCCTGAAACTAAACACATTTGGTTATCTGCATTGCAGCGATGTTACCGAATACGGCGCCTTTATGGATTGGGGGCTGGAAAAACAATTGTTTGTTCCATTTAAAGAACAAGCGCGCCCAATGAAAAAGGGGAATTGGTACATAGTTTACCTATATATAGACGAAAAAACCAATCGTATGGTGGGTTCTAGTAAGACAAATCATTTTCTTCAAAACGAAACCTTGACCGTTGAACCTTTTCAGGAGGTTGATATTTTGGTTACACATTTAACGGAAAAAGGCGCCAATGCTATTGTAAATGGCGTTCACAAAGGGTTGATTTATATTGAGGATATTTTTGAAGACATCCGTACCGGAGACCGCATGAAAGCTTATATCAAGAAGATTCGTGAGGATAATAAAATTGACTTGGTGCTCCAAACCCCCGGTTACAAAAGTATTGAGCCAAACGCTAACTTTATAAGGGAAGAGTTGGAAGCAGCAGGAGGGTTTTTGCCACTTCACGACAAATCGGACCCAGATAGTATCAAGAATATGTTGGGGATGAGCAAGAAGAGTTTCAAAAAAGCAATTGGGACACTCTACAAAGACAAACAGATCGTGATTAAGGAAGACGGGATTGAATTGATTTCTTAGTCGATAGACTGTATTCGGTTGTGGATAATTGAGCGCAACTGAATAATTCTATATTCAAAAGGCTTTATTTTTCTTCAAATTCTGGACAGTCAACGCGGATAGCTTCTGTTTGTAAAGGCTTTTGAAGATATTCACAATAATCTCCACCATCTTTTTTACTGTGGAATTTACAAGCAAAACAAGTGCGTTGTACACTGATGATACCCGCTTTGTTCAGATTATAGATAAGCTTTACAATAGCTTCATAAACAGTTTCCAGTTGCTCTTTATCAAAAGCGTCAAATTGCTTTTTTAACGGATTTGCGTAATTTTCGGTCACTGAAACCAATTCTTTTCCTTTTTCCGAAAGCACTATTAGATAACTTCGACTGTCGGGTTTTGAATAATCTTTTAAGATTAGTTTTTTCTGTTCCAAAGATTTCACCGCATCACTGATTGTGGGTTTTGTAACATCAAATTCCTTGGCGAGATAGCTTACGGTGCAAAGTGAACTTTTGTGATAAGCAATAAATATGAGGATTTGTATCTGGATAGGACTAACTCCAGACTTTTTGGCTTCTGCCCAAAGCAACGTTCGGAAAACTTCTGAAATCCGTTCAAGCCCAACCACTATTTTATTGCTCACACTTTCTTGTTGAAAGGAGGTATCGAAAACACTTTTTTCCATAATAAAGCCTGTTAAGGGTTTAGCCCTAACAGGCAAAGTTAGTATTCCTAATTACTTTTTTCAAATTTTCAAGAACAGTTTTCCATTTCCAGAATATAAAACCCTTTTTGAAGAATGGCTTTCTCTACTTCAAGGGTAGCATTTTCAAAATGGCAGAAATTGCATTTTTTTGAGTCCAATGCTCCTGTTTTAAAAGGTTTGCTATCTAAATACTGTTTTCCAAAACCATAAATTCTATTTTCATCCAGTATTTCTTCCGAAACCAAAATATCAAAGTGCATTCGCGTTCCATTAGGTCTTTCAACGTAAGTATCCCAAACTGCTATTTTCATATTCAATTGTTTATTACGGTATAGGGTAAGGACAAATTGCCGCTGGCTACGCTGTAAACTTTATAAACACCAAGCATTGGTTTGTCCAAGTTATCAGTGTTTACCTGCATATAGGCAGCCACGCCGTCATAATTGAAACTGGTTTGATTGTTCATTCTGTAGTTTGGAACCACAACCTTAATAACGTTGTTTATTGCCTTAACCCCATAACCGGGAGAGTCCATATACATTGGCATTCCAGGGTTGGTAGGTGGCAACTTTACCGTTGCATCACCTTTTTTAAATTGTTTTACGGCAAGTCCTCCTTCAACTCTTTTATCTTCAACCAAAACAACCCAATGCGGGTGCCAGATTACGCCGTCGTTGTCATATTTGCTGTCTGTGTTTTCGTCCCACAAGGGAGTATCGTCAAAATCAGGGTGGGAGGTTAGTGCCAAAGCTACGATGCCTTCTGTTTCACTAAAACCAACATCTGTAGATTTTAACGAGGTGGGGAAAACATATCCTAAAACGGGAGCGCCGTTCATTTTGCCTGCAGGCACTGGTGTTGTGGCACCTGCATTTCCGGCAACGGTTATTTCCCAAACCAAAAAACCTAGATTAGTATGGTTTGTAACTTCGGCTTTTGTTATTTTGAAGTCATCATTACCATATTCTGAATTTTGTGAATAGGTAATAGTTGCTAAGAAAAGTGTAGCTAATAAAAATATTGTTTTTTTCATCTTTAGTTGTTTTAAATACAAAGGCTTTCCTGAGAAAACCTTTGTATGGGTTTTTAATTTTTTAAATCTGCCATGGAAGCTCCAAAGTTTAAATGGAGCACCTTGCCTGTTGGTGTAACCAAGGCTGGAACAGATTTTACACCTGCCTTTTCGGCTAGTTCGATTTTTGATTTTTCTTCGCCTAAATGAACCACTTCAATGGAAGAGGGATCCATCAGTTCAAGAATTTCGTGTTCGGCGCTTACACATACTGGACATCCAGCGTGATAAAAAACAGACTTCTTCATAATTAATTATTTATTAAATTTTAAAAAGCACTATTGCTTCAACAAATATAGTAAGGATTCCTAACTAAATAAAATTAAATCTGAATTATTTTTTAAATGGTTAATTAAAGTAGTTGGAATACACTACAAAGACAAGAAGGGTATAATTAGGAAGTTGGCAGAGAACTATTGTGAAGGCGTTCCATAAATTCCATAACCTACATAGAAACCGCTGCGCTGAGGGCGTTGGTAGAAACCGTAGGAATACGGCATAAGCTCAGGTCTTAAATATCCTCGGGACTCTTTATAGGAAATGTTTTTAACGGACGTTGAACCATCTGCAGTATAACTGCTGTTACCACCATAAACGCCATATTCTTTTGGGTCCAAAGAAATTTTAATATCAGACTTTACGTAGCTTTCATTTGTGGCCATCACGTCAAACATACTTACAGCTTCCCTGTAGTGGAAGTTTTTTGGAAATTGTCTTGGAAAAACTTGAATTGGATGGTAGGGAGATACTCATTAAACTTTCAACTTCAGGCAGCTTCACGAAATCCAATTTAAATTTATTGGATTCATAATCCAGCTGAGCCGAAGCGATCAATGGAAACAGCAAGAGAAGAAATAGCAATTTTTTCATCATGGCAAAGGTAACAAAAGTTAGGCCAAGTTTAAACCCTTCCAAAATTGAAAATCTTGAAAAAAGTTTGTCATTATAAACTTAAGTTTTTAGCTGTATTTTTTGGCAGTGCATCTTTGTGAACTGTAACACTTATGGCCTTTAAACGCATATAGGCTTCACTAAAATATACATAACCGCCATTGGCAACACGTGTTTCATCTGTACCCCAACTGTTTTTTACTTTATAATATTTAGCGCCGTTTTGATCGCGAAGCAATCCTGTGATGTGCATTAAATGGTCGTCGGTAGTGTCATAATTTTCAAACTCATCCTGACGGTAAACCTGGGTAATTTTCTTTTCGGGATAGATGCCTTGCAGCGCTTTTATATTATTCTCAGCATTTTCGGGAATCACAGCTACGCCATCTTTTGAGGAAAATGTTTTTTCGCTTACGTCGCAATCCAATTCTACGGTGAAACCTTTTTCCAAAGCGTTATCAATGGTCGCTATCATTTCGTCCAGCGGGACGTTGTAAAAACTACCGTTGCTCCAGTTGTCCGGTATGTTAAGAATAAATTTTGAATAGAAGGGGGCGTGGCTAAAACTGGTGATGTTTACATAATCTTTTGGCTGAATTTTAGTCATTGCCAAAAAGGTTTGCGGAGTGTATTGCTTTCCATCAAAAGTGAAGCTGTTCACGTTTTTTCCAATATAAATGTCCAAAACACTTTCAATTGCCGCTCTCCAATTCTTGCTCAGTTTCCGTCCAGGATTGTCAACATAGGTTTTTAGCATGGCTTCCAGAACTGCAACCATTTCGGCGTGGTTGTAAGTGGTTTCTCCTGAAAACAATCCACTGAAGGCTTCTTCGGGAACCAAACCATTTTTTGCTACGGAATTCATCACATCGTGCGCCAAACCACCTTCGCTAAATTGGGCTTTTCCTTGACGCATAATAAAGTTTTCGGCTTTTACGGGATAGGTGTTTCGCACTTGGTACATTTCACTTAAATCAATTTTCTTTCCGGTAAGACGAATGATTTCACTTTCCAAAAAAGAAGTACTGCTGAAACTCCAGCATGTGCGCGTTACGCCTTGGCTAATAACCGGTGTAGTCTCAAGGTCAGTGACGGTTGTGAATTTGTAGGCTTCTTGAGCCGTAAGGTTTAATGTGAAAAGAATTGCTAAAGATAGAAGAAAGCTGCGCATTTTTATTTTTTATTTGAAGATTTTGAACTAATTTTTCTTTGTAACTTCTGTGTCTCTTGTAAAAAAACCACTGAGGCACAGAGAGCACAGAGATTTTGATGAATTATTTCAAAGAAAATAGAAAATAATAATAAACAATATCTTCTATCTTTGAAAACAAAAATAACAATTATGTCTTCACCCAACTGGAAAACCGTTAAAGAATATACCGATATTACCTATAAAAAATCCAACGGCGTTGCTCGAATCGCTTTCAACAGGCCTGATGTGCGCAATGCGTTTCGCCCAAAAACTACTGCGGAATTGCTTGATGCCTTTCACGATGCGCAGGAAGATACTTCTATTGGCGTGGTCTTGCTTTCTGCGGAAGGGCCTTCTTCCAAAGATGGGGTTTATAGTTTTTGCAGTGGTGGCGACCAAAAGGTGCGTGGCCATCAAGGCTATGTGGGCGAGGATGGATATCACCGTTTAAATATTCTTGATGTGCAGCGTTTGATTCGTTTTATGCCTAAGGCTGTTATTTGTGTGGTTCCGGGATGGGCAGTTGGTGGTGGACATAGTTTACATGTGGTTTGTGATCTTACGCTAGCGAGTAAAGAACATGCAATCTTTAAACAAACTGATGCTGATGTTACTAGTTTTGACGGCGGTTACGGAAGTGCATATTTAGCCAAAATGGTAGGGCAGAAGCGTGCTAGGGAAATCTTTTTCTTAGGAAGGAATTATTCGGCACAAGAGGCTTTTGAGATGGGGATGGTAAATGCCGTGATTCCCCACGAAGAACTTGAAGCTACTGCTTATGAGTGGGCACAGGAAATTCTTGCGAAGAGTCCAACATCTATAAAAATGTTGAAGTTTGCCATGAATCTTACTGATGACGGAATGGTGGGCCAACAGGTTTTTGCCGGAGAAGCTACAAGACTTGCTTATATGACGGATGAAGCGAAAGAGGGGCGGGATGCTTTTCTTGAAAAACGCAAGCCTAATTTTGATAAGAAATGGTTGCCTTAGACTTAGTGGTCAGTTTTCAGAGTCAGGTGTTTAAAAGAAATTGTTTTAAGAAACTGGCATTATATCTTTCCGTTTTCCAAAATCACACCATTCACCCAGCCCATAGCTTTACTTAAGGTTGGGAAGATGGCGAACTTTTTCTTATAGAACATACTTTCCAGCAGGGCGTTAGATTTTGAAATATCACTATCTGTAACGATGGTAACCGTTGCACAACCCCATAATTTTTAAAAACCGAACTTATATAAGCCGCTTTAAGCGGCTTTATTTTTTAATCAGTCTCGCAAATGGACAGTATTTGCAATCGTTAAAAAGGATGCTTTAGGTTTGTGAAGCGC
>JAPKFY010000052.1 GCA_026646335.1 Aequorivita sp.
GATGCGGGTGAAACTCACCGGGCTGAGATGGCGGTACTCGAGATCGAGGCCGGGAAGCGCCGACGGGTAGCCGCGGTACTCGCCGTCGCCCTGGAGCGAGATCGTGATCGCAGGATTGGCGGGTTGCCAGTCGGCGGGCAGGTCCCATTCGTTCCAAAAAATAGTCTTCCCGTTACATTAAAGCACGAAGTATATTTTGTGCGGTAATCTCTAAAATATGTTTATCCTTTATCAGTATTCCCATAACCTGAATTCCTTGATATGTACTAAATATTAAATGCCCATATTCCACAGCGGTTTGCCGTTCATTGATCAATCCTCTCTTTTGCCCCTCCTTTATTACGTTCTCGAAAAAATTGAGTTGTTGCTCCTGCGATTGCAAAAGCAACTGCTTTACCTCAGTGTTTTGAATTGCCATTTCTGTCAGGCAATTGATTTCAAAAAGCCCTTTATCGTCATTGCTTTCAATGATTTGAGCGATAATCTCATTAAAAATATACTGCAACGCTTCGCGCGGGTTTCCGGCTTTTATCAGTATTTTTTGCAAAATTGCAAACCTTTGCTTTTGATGAAAACGGAGAGCTGCAAGGTACAAATCCATCTTGCTTCCAAATGAATTATAGATACTGCTCCGGTTTAGCTCGGTAGAATCCACCAAGTCCTGCATGGAAGTGCCGTGATACCCTTTTTTATAAAAGCAGGTAATGGCTTGGGCAAGAACTTTTTCTTTGTTAAAAGTAGTTGTCTTGGGCATATTGGAAAATTTAATTTCATAAATATAGTGAAATGATTGTTCCGTTAAAAATTGCGATGATGTTTTTAACCATCTAATTGTTTGTGAGTTGGCAATTAATTTTTTTAGTATCTTCGTCTTTATCAACTCCTAAAAACCAATCAGCATGTTAAAAGAATTTAGAGACTTTATTATGACCGGCAATGTGGTAGACCTTGCCGTTGCCGTAATCTTGGCAGGGGCCGTGGGGCTCGTTGTTACAGGATTTACGAATGATATGATTATGCCAATCGTAGGGCATTTTACCGGTGGAATCGATTTTGCAGACATGAAATATGTGTTGGATCCAGCTGTAATTGGACCAGATGGAGCAGTTGCTAACCCTGAAAATGCTATCATGTATGGTAAATGGATCAATGCACTCATCAACCTTATTATTGTTGGCTTTGTATTGTTTATGATCGTTAAGGCTTACGGAAAAGTCCGCAAGAAAAAAGAAGCAGCACCTGCACCAGATCCAGGCCCATCTGAAGTGGATTTGTTGAAAGAGATCCGCGACGAACTAAGAAAAAAATAAATTTCAGCCACCGCTGCATTACATATTCTAACCTTAAACCCTCCGAAGCTTTACGCGAAGGAGGGTTCTTTTTTGCTTTTTATTGTAAAATACTCACCCCGCAAGTATAATTTTACCGCAAACACTTTGTGTTGTTTGTGAAAAACTTTGCGACCTTTGTGGTAAATTACACGAATCCGTCACCCTGAGCGTGGTTACTGAGCGAAGTGGAAGTGCAGTTGAAGGGCTGAATTAATAAATCCTAAAATATGAAATTAGCTTTAATAGGCGCTACCGGAATGGTTGGCGAAGTAATGTTGAAAGTGTTAGCCGAGCGCAATTTCCCAATTGACGAACTGCTTTTGGTAGCTTCGGAAAAATCTGTGGGAAAGGAAATTTCTTTTAAAGGGAAAAACCATAAAGTAATCGGTTTGGAAGAAGCAGTTGCTGCAAGGCCCAACATCGCAATTTTTTCTGCAGGCGGAAGCATTTCGCTGGAATGGGCCCCAAAATTTGCGGAGGTGGGAACGACCGTAATCGACAATTCTTCAGCTTGGAGAATGGAACCCGATAAAAAACTCATCGTTCCCGAAATCAACGCACATTTGTTGACCAAAGACGATAAAATAATAGCTAACCCCAATTGTTCAACCATACAGTTGGTAATGGCTTTAGCGCCACTTCACAAAAAATACAAAATGAAAAGGGTGGTCGTTTCCACTTACCAATCCGTTTCTGGGACTGGCGTAAAAGCCGTTCAGCAAATGGAGAATGAAATGGCCGGAATAAAAGGCGAAATGGCTTATCCATACCCAATCCACAGAAACGCTTTGCCACATTGCGATGTTTTTGAGCCTAATGGCTACACCAAAGAAGAAATGAAATTGGCGCGCGAACCACAAAAAATATTGGACGACCGTACTTTTTCAGTAACTGCGACGGCCGTCCGTATTCCAACCGCTGGAGGCCATAGTGAGGCTGTAAATGTTCAGTTTGAAAATGATTTTGAATTGGGAGATGTCCGCAAAATTCTGCACCAAACTTCAGGTATCACCGTTCAGGACAACCCAGATACCAACACCTATCCAATGCCAATTTACGCCCACGACAAAGATGATGTTTTCGTAGGCCGCATCCGTCGCGATGAAACGCAACCCAATACTCTGAATATGTGGATAGTGAGCGATAACCTTCGGAAAGGCGCTGCAACCAATGCCGTTCAAATAGCAGAATATCTGTTGAACAACAAGCTTGTTTAGTTTTTTAAGATAAAAGAAAAGAATCTTTTTAAAGATTTGTTAAAAAAACGCACTTTTTTTAAAGGTGCGTTTTTTATTTTTCAGTATCTTTAAGGATTAACCCTTAAATGTTAAAGCCTATGAATTCAACTTTTACTAAAATCCTGAGAATTGTTTTAGGCTTGGGATTAATCTTTTTCGGACTGAGCAAACTGATGCACTTCAACTTTATGCCCACACATATCTATACGGGAGATGCAGCTATTTTTATTGACTCCCTCAGCAACACAGGCTACATTCTAAAAGTTGTTGGAGTTTTTGAATTTTTTGTAGGATTGCTCTTGCTGTTTAACAAATGGGTTCCATTTGCTTTGCTTTTATTGGCACCTATCACGTTGAATATTTTGCTATTCCATCTGTTTATGGATACCCCAGGGCTTATTATAGCTATGGTGGTCTTGGCTTTAAACGCCATATTAATCTACAAACATTGGAAGGTTTACAGACCGTTATTTCTCTGAAACTGAATATTTTTGTTAAAATGAAGGCTTCCTAAATGGAGGCCTTTTTGCTTTTACAATAATAGCCCTTAACTAAAAAACAGTACATTTGCGTTTCTCAAAAAATTAGATATTATGAAGTTTTCAATTGTTTCTGTAATCTTGGTGCTTGCTGTTTATACTGGAGAAGCACAATCTAAAAAAGAAATGTTTTCCGTGACCTATCCGCAGACAAAAAAAATAGATACCGTGGACACCTATTTTGGTGTTGAAGTGAAAGACCCATACCGTTGGCTGGAAGATGACCGAAGCGAAGAAACCGCAGCTTGGGTAAAGGCTGAAAACGAAGTAACCTTTGATTATTTAAACAAAATACCATTCCGGGAAGAACTAAAAAACCGACTTTCAGAAATTTGGAACTATGAAAAAGTAGGCGCACCTTTCCAAGAAGGAAACTATACCTATTTCTATAAAAATGACGGACTTCAAAACCAATACGTTTTGTACCGTTACAAAACAGAAAAAGATCCATCAACAGCTGAAATATTTATAGACCCTAACACTTTCAAGGAAGATGGAACAATCTCTTTGGGTGAAACCAGTTTCTCCAAGGACGGCAGTAAACTGGCATACAGTATTTCCGAAGGCGGAAGCGACTGGCGCAAGGTATTGATAATGAATACCGAAACTAAGAAATTAGTAGGCGATACCTTGAAAGACATTAAATTCAGCGGTCTTTCTTGGAAAGCCGAGGACGGATTCTACTATTCCAGTTACGACAAGCCAAAAGGCAGCCAACTTTCAGCAAAGACCGATCAGCACAAAGTGTATTATCATAAATTGGGGACGCCCCAAAGTGACGACAAAGTGATTTTTGGGGCAACACCTGAACAGAAACACAGATACATCGGAGCATCCGTAACGGAGGACAACCATTATTTAATAATCAGGGCGAGTACTTCAACAACGGGAAATAAACTTTTTATAAAAGATTTGACCAAGCCAGATTCAAAATTTGTTACCATTTTAAATGATACCGATTCAGATACCTACATTATGGAGAATGTTGGCTCCAAACTATACATCATTACCAATAGGAACGCTCCGAACAAAAAAATTGTTACCGTAGATGCCAAAAACCCAACTCCGGACAATTGGAAGGATTTTCTTCCCGAAACCGAAAATGTGCTTTTTGCCAGTACCGGTGGTGGAAATATTTTTGCCAATTATATGGTTGATGCGGTTTCAAAAGTGATGCAGTATGATTATGATGGGAAATTGATTCGAGAAATTACACTTCCTGGCGTAGGTTCCGCCGGAGGTTTCGGAACAAAAAAGGAACAAAAAGAACTGTATTATTCCTTTACAAATTACATAACTCCAGGAAGTATTTATAAATATGATATTGCGAGCGGCGATTCAAAATTATACATTAAACCCAAAGTAGATTTCAACCCGGAAAACTACGAAAGCCATCAAGTTTTCTACACTTCTAAGGATGGAACGAAAGTGCCAATGATCATCACCCACAAAAAAGGGTTGAAAATGGACGGTAGAAATCCCACAATACTTTATGGTTACGGAGGGTTCAATATTAGCCTTACCCCTAGTTTTAGTATTGCCAATGCGGTATGGATGGAACAAGGCGGAATCTATGCAGTGCCAAACTTGCGCGGTGGTGGCGAATACGGTGAAAAGTGGCACAACGCCGGCACGCAAATGAAGAAGCAAAACGTTTTTGACGATTTTATAGCTGCTGCTGAATATTTAATCAAGAACAACTACACCTCCAGCAATTATCTTGCAATCCGTGGGGGTTCCAATGGAGGACTGCTTGTGGGTGCTACAATGACCCAACGGCCAGATTTGATGAAAGTGGCGCTACCTGCAGTTGGAGTTTTGGATATGCTGCGATACCACACTTTTACCGCTGGAGCAGGCTGGGCATATGATTATGGAACAGCCGAAGACAGCATGGAAATGTTCAAATATTTAAAAGGATATTCGCCATTGCACAATGTGAAGGATGGCGTTTCATATCCAGCAACATTGATCACTACTGGTGATCACGATGATAGGGTGGTGCCAGCACACAGCTTTAAATTCGCTGCGGAACTTCAGGCGAAGCAAACCGGAAGCAATCCAGTTTTAATACGAATTGAAACCGATGCCGGCCACGGAGCGGGAACGCCTGTGAGCAAAACTATTGAGCAATACGCCGATATATTTGGCTTTACGCTGTTCAATATGGGCTATGAAGCTTTACCCGAAAAGATTAATAAAGAAATAAAGAAATAAAGAAATAAAAAAAGCCCCGCTATAAGTAGCGGGGCTTTTTTTTAATCCAACTTTTCAGTTAGCTTTTTAAATACCTTTCTTGGATCCTTATTTTCATAAAGAATCTCGTATACCGCATCAATAATCGGGGTTTTGGCCTTTTTCTTTCCCTTTTGTTGGTTGAGATTATAAGCGCTATTTGTGGCGTAATAACCTTCGGCTACCTGGCTTAGTTCCATTTGGGCGCTCTTTACGGTATAGCCTTTCCCAATCATAGTTCCGAACAAACGGTTTCGGCTAAAAATGGAATAGCCCGTAACCAACAAATCGCCCAAATAAGCGGAATCATTGATATCGCGCTTCATTTTATGTGCTTTTTTCACATATTTCTTCATCTCGCGGATGGCGTTGCTCATCAGTACACTCTGGAAATTATCGCCATAACCAAGTCCGTGCGCGATTCCTGCAGCTACTGCGTAAATGTTTTTAAGCATGGCGGCATATTCAGTTCCTAAAACATCATCGCTAATGTTGCATTTTATATAATCACTGCGCAAAACCTCTGCAAGCTGTTTTGCTTTTTCTGCGTCTGCACTGGCGATGGTTAAATAGGAAAGTCTTTCTAAGGCAACTTCTTCAGCATGACAGGGCCCAGAGATAACGCCAATATTATTGAAAGGAACCTTGTAATAGGTGTTGAAATGGTCGCCTACAATCAGGCTGGTTTCGGGGACAATACCTTTGATGGCCGAAAAAACCACTTTGTCTTCCAAGGAAACCGTCAGTTTTTCAAGCTCTTGATGAAGGAAGGCGGAAGGAATTACGAAAATAAGGCAGTCCGCATTCGAGACGGTTTCATTTATATCGTTGCTGAGTTTGAGCTGCTTCAAATTGAATTCCACCGAACTCAAATAATTGGGATTGTGCCCCTGTTTTTTAATAAAATCCACGGAAGATTTGCTGCGCATATACCAACCCACTTCGTCAAGGTTTTCGCAAAGCATCTTTACGATTGCCGTGGCCCAGCTTCCGCCGCCAAAGACTGCAAATTTTGGTTTTTCAGACATTGGTTTGATTTCTTATTTCAAAAGTACATAATTCTTACCTTACCGTACCGAAACATTTAACAGTAGCTTAAGAATGGCCGTACAATGTTTCCCTATAGCTATGCGTTATTGGGTTTGATTATTGAAATTGATTTTAGCTTCAAAAAAGGTTTCAATGATTTTGGTTGGTTATTTAGTTGAGGCCGCTCCCCAAGTGTTAGTTTGGTGGGGCGGTTTTTTTATTTGTAGAAATTCATCTCATCCAAATATATCCTTAGTGAAAAAGCTCATGCTTTTCAATCTATAGCTTTTTCGAAAATTCACTAAATATAATTTTTGGACGAAACGCTTAATTTCAAGTTGTAATACTATTTATTCAACAAATAAACATCAAAAAATATAATTATTTGTTAAATTATATTTACATTACACTTAATTAACCATTAAACTTTTAAAATTATGAAAACAAAAATCACTATCTTGTTGCTTATGTTATTAGGCTTTAATGTAAATGCGCAAAACTATGGTGTTGAATGTGCCACGCCGGATAGCACAGTATCAGATCCTGCTGGAGTTTATACTTATTCAACAGATCCTGCCGATCTTGTATCTTTAGAGCCTGTTGTTTATAATGTATTCTTTTGGGGAATACATAAAATTGTGGACGGACAAGAATATACAGATTTTCCAGAGCACTTAAATGATTTTTTAACTGCCGTGGCCAATTTGAATAGAGAATACAATGAATTTGGCATATTCTTTAAATATAAAGGATATGATAGCTTTATAACACCAACTGCACAACAAAATGAAACTCTGTACGATGAAACGGGATATTATGTAATTGAAACGGAAGCTGAATTCAGTCAATTATGGCAATATGCAGCAAATCAAGGTTATGTAGAGCCGAACTCATTTAATGTCTATGCCTATGGATGGGGGGGGTGGGCTGGAGCCGTTCCTTGGTATTATAGTACAATTTCTGCTATTTCATCAGCTACTGGTCTCCAGGGTTCAGGAATGATTCATGAAATTGGGCATAATATGAATTTATTGCATTTAGATAATGCATCTAGCGCTCCAGATCCAAATTGTGTTATTGCAGAGCATGTGACAAGAGATCGGTCAAGTAGTGATTTTAATGCGGAAACTAAAGGGGACCGAGTGGTTGATACCCCAGCTAGCTATGAATTCGAACCAGGAGACATTTCTACTTGTGAATACGTTGGAAATAGAGTAGATTGTACAGATGATCATCTTCCTTATGTAATAACAGAACCTGACTTGCGAAATTTTTTAATGCGCTTCGCAAATGATTGTGAAAAAAAATATCTGACAATTGGACAAGGCATAAGAGCTCGTCAAGCTTTGGTAGATGATCCTTATGGTAGTTTTGCTGATGCGGAAACTACAATTGCGTCATTATATGAACCCTATTTAGGGAGTTATCCCATGTATTACCCCCATCCAGAACCGTGGCAAAAACCATTATTCCAACCGGGTTTTAACTATAAATTTGTTGATTGTTGTTGTGATTATCAACAACCCGCTCCTTATGGTGATATTGGATTTAATATTGATCCTAACAATATTTTAAAAATTGTATACAACAACGAAATTAATTACGAAACAATTTTTCATCCAAATCACTCCGCTATAATTATTGAAGAGGTTGATATTGCATTAGATGAGGTTGATGATGGTCGGAGATGTTATGATAATTATTATAGCCCTCCCATTATAGGTGGAAGGTTAATAAAGTTTAATGACAATGTTGTTAATGGAAATGTTACCATAACGCCCCAAGATTCAACGGGAATCAATAATCCCAATTTCATCAATGAACTAGATTCTGGTCTTTATAATATAGAGAAAAATTATATAGATGGGACAACTGAAGATAATTTAATTTATAAAGAAAATTAAATGAAGCTTACAGGTTGTAAAGTTTTTTGCAACCTGTTTTTTCAAATATGGAGAATTATGATAAAAGTATTTTTTATAATAATTGCTTGCATTGGGTATCAAGCTAGTGCGCAATTTACTTATATTCCAGATTCTAATTTTGAACAGGCATTAATCAATCGTGGTATAGATAGTGATGGTATTGTAAATGGACAAGTATTGACCTCAGATATTGAAACCATCACCTATTTGGAAGTGGTAGAAGAATTTATTTCAGATTTTACGGGTATTCAGGACTTTGCAGCATTGGAGATGCTGGATTGTGGAGGAAACATGCTTACCAATCTCGATCTTTCGGAAAACCTAATGCTCAACTATTTGGACGTTCGCTATAATATTTTTCTAACTTCATTGAATGTAATAAATAATGTTCAATTAACATATTTAGACTGTTCACAAAACAATTTAACGGCTCTCGACCTTTCTGGAAATCTCAATTTGGAAGTTCTCTTATGTGGAAATCCTGATGATGACGTGCTACAACAAAATTTTTTGAACGATCTTGATCTTTCAAATAATTACAACCTGCGAGTATTGGACGTCTCTTTTAACTCTGTTCTTCAAAACATTAATTTAAGCAACTGTCCACAATTAGAAAATTTGTATGCAATATACTGTGATCTCAACTCCATCGATGTGAGCCAAAATCCACAACTTAAGAAATTGGTTCTAGGGATTGATTACGGATTTAATACCGTGTCCAATAATTTGGAAAGTGTGGATGTCAGTAATAATCCATTGTTGGAGAGATTGGCAGTAAATTATTGCAACATTCAGCATTTGAATGTAAAAAATGGCAACAATCCTGTTTTAACACAATTAAATGCCCGTAACAATCCAGCACTGTATTGTATTCAAGTAGATGATGAAACGGCTGCCAACAATGGTGAACCCCCATATTCGCAATGGTATATTGATACGCAAACCGATTTTTCAGAGAACTGCGAACTACAGATACCCGAATTTTTGGCAGAAAGCGTAAAGTTATATCCCAATCCGGTTAAAGACATTTTAAATTTTGAATACCCTATTAATACAGAGATAAAGAATATAAGCATTTATGATATTTCAGGAAGATTACTTTTGAAAAACGATACCAATTTTAAACAACTGAATATTTCCCAATTGGCTTTAGGAACATTTATTTTGGTGATGGAAACTTCCAAAGGAAGAGTGGTTTCAAAATTTATCAAAGGATAAAAAAATAATTTTACATGAAGAAAAAACTACTTTTTTTAACAGCCATTTCTTTCAGTTTTTTTGCGCAGGCCCAATTTGGCCCACAACAGCTAATCTCGGTAAATGGAGCAAATGAAATTTATCCAGGCGATCTTGATGGTGACGGTGATATTGATGTGGTTGCGGCAACCTACGGAGATGATACCATTGCATGGTATGAAAATTTGGACGGGCAGGGTAATTTTGGAACACGACAAATTATTAGCACTACTGCAGACCAAGCGCTGACAGTTCATGCTGCAGATTTAGATGGCGACGGAGATTTGGATGTGATTTCTGGATCACAAGCTGACAGTAAAATTGCATGGTATGCAAATGATGGCCTTGGCAATTTTGGGTCGCAACGAATAATTAGCACAAATGCGATTTCAGTACACGATGTTTATACATCGGATATTGATGGCGATGGAGATTTGGATTTACTGGCCGCCGAATTTGGAAATAATTTGGTGACGTGGTACGAAAACACCGATGGGCAGGGGAATTTCAGTAACTCTAAAATTATTTCACCTTTGGAAATCACGCCCTATGCAGTCTATCCTGCAGACCTTGATGGCGATGGTGATATGGATGTACTTTGCGCAGCGTGGCAAGGAAACAGGATTACTTGGTTTGAAAATTTGAATGGTGACGGAAATTTTGGCCCTGCAAGAGTTATTTCTATAAATGCCAATGCCGCCCAATCAGTATTCGCAGAAGATATTGACGGTAATGGCGATATGGACGTACTTTTCACTTCCTTGGTAGATGATAAAGTTGCTTGGCACAAAAACCTCGATGGGCTTGGCAGTTTTGGGGCTGAGCAAATAATAACTCTAAACGCTAATTTAGCAACCTGTGTTTATGCAATTGACCTCGATAATAATGGAAGCATTGATGTGCTCTCTACCTCTGAAGATGGAAAAATTGCGTGGTATAAAAACACCGATGGTCAGGGTACTTTTGGGCCACAAGAAATACTTACTACATCAAACCCATCTACCTCAGTATATGGAGCGGATATAGATGGTGATGGTGATAATGATGTGGTTTCAGGAGGGGCCGATATTGTTTGGTTTAAAAATATGCATCCTTTATCCATAAACGAAAACCAAATTATGGGAGTCTCAGTTTATCCAAATCCAGTAAAATATAATTTATATATAGATTTTCAAAACAATACAGCAATAAAAAGCATCCTTGTTTTTGACGTCTCGGGAAAGAAACTGATAGAAATTAATGGAGAAACAACGCAACTAAATTTAAATCATTTGCCCAACGGGATATACCTTCTTGAAGTGAAAACTGGAAAAGGTGTTTTTACAGAAAAAATAATCAAAGAATAGATTTACTTATAAAAATTCATCTCGTCCAAATACGTCCAAACTTCTGCCGAAAGCATAGGCTGAATGTTTTTTCCAGATTTTATGCCTTTTCTGATGAAGGTTGAAGAAAGCTCAATAATAGGTGCATCAACTATTTTAATTTGCGGGAGTTTTTCCCCCCTTGAGGAGGGCAGGGGGGTGTTTCCCTGCCTGCCGGCAGGCACGGCTTCGGAAATTCTCGGATAAACATAAATTGAATAGCGTTCTAAAATCACTTCATAATTTTTCCACTTGTGAAGACTTTTTAAGTTGTCCTCGCCCATGATCAAACAGAAATGATTTTTTGGGTACTTCTCTTCCAAATGCGCCAAGGTATTCACCGTATAATTGGGCTGTGGCAGGTCAAACTCCACATTACTGGCCTGCAGCTTTGGATACTCTTCCACGGCAATCCGCACCATCGCTAACCGATGATGGTCTTCCAAAAGCGTTTTTTTCTTTTTATGCGGATTGTGTGGCGTAACCACAAACCAAACCTCATCCAAATCGCTGAACTCCACCATGTGGTTGGCAATTATCAAATGCCCAACGTGAATGGGGTTGAAAGTGCCGAAATAGAGTCCTATATTTTTGGTTGCTAAGTCGATGAGTCGATGGGTTTAGAAGTTGAGTTCAGTCATTTTTAAAGTCTTGTTTCCCTTTAGTCTTGTTTCCTGTTTCCTTTTAGTCTTGTTTCTTTTTTATAAAATCCTCGACCAAATCGTGCGCTTCGTTTAGCGCAATTTCCAAATCGTAATTTTTAATAATTTTATCGAACTGTGGCGCTGTTGCCAATTCTACCGAAGCTTTTGCAATACGCATATTGATGCGCTCGTCGCTTTCGGTTTTACGCTTTTTCAGTCGAATCTTAAGCTCGTCAATACTTGGGGGTTTTACGAAAACGGCCAAGGTTTTTTCGGGATATTTCTTTTTAATTCGAAGTCCGCCAGCAACGTCAATATCAAAAATAACATTTTTGTTGTGGCTCCAAATGCGTTCCACTTCACTTTTCAGAGTGCCGTAAAAATTATCGCGATACACTTCTTCCCATTCTAAAAAATCATCATTTTTGATATGTTGCTTAAACTCTTTTAATGAAATGAAGTAGTAATTTTCACCGTGTTTTTCATCACTACGAGGTTCACGACTTGTGCATGAAACCGAAAATTCAAGATTTAAATCTTTCTGTTTCAATAAATACTGCACGATGGTAGTTTTTCCACTGCCAGAGGGTGCCGAAAACACTATCAATTTTCCTCCTTCCATCTATAGAACGTTTAGTGCTTGTTCCTTTATTTTTTCAAGCTCGTCCTTCATCTGAACGACAACTTGCTGCATTGGCGCATAATTTGCTTTGCTACCGATAGTGTTTATTTCACGGCCTATTTCCTGAGTTATAAAACCCAATTTTTTTCCGTTGGAATCGTGTGAATTTAGCGATTGCTCAAAATATTCCAAATGGTTTTTAAGCCGAACTTTTTCTTCGGTGATATCGTATTTTTCAAGATAGTAGATCAACTCCTGCTCAAAACGGTTTTCGTCCACCTTCTCCTTTAAATCCGAAACTGCTTTGCGCAGTCTTTCTTTAACGCCGTCAATCCTTTCGGGATCCAAAGCAATAACTTCCTCCAGCAATTTTGAAATGGTTTTGGAACGCTCCAAAAAGTCGTTTTCAAGAACCAAACCTTCATCGGTTCTATATTTATTGATCGCTTCCAGCGCTTGGTCGATTCCTTTTAAAATGGTTTCGTATTCAGTTTCGTCAATTTCCTCGCGCTCTGTTTTCAAGGCATCGGGCATACGAACCGCCATTTTTAAAAGTTCCACAGGGTCGCCGTTTACTACGTTTGCAAGCTGTTTTATGTATTGTTTTACAACGCTTTCGTTGAGTTGGGTTGTAACTTCTTCGCCCGTAACTTCAATGTAAAGTGAAAAATCGATTTTTCCGCGCTGCAGCGATTTTGCAAGTAGGTCGCGGATTTCAAGCTCCTTTTCACGATAGGCTGAAGGCACACGAGTGTTGAGGTCGAGCCCTTTGCTGTTTAACGATTTAATTTCAATGGTAATGGTTTTGGAAGGCAGTTGAACAACTTCTTTGCCGTAGCCCGTCATGGATTGGATCATATTCCTGATTTTGTGAAGGCAAAGGTAGTAAAATAGTCTTTAGTGGGTAGTTGGTAAGCGGTAGTTAAACACCTTGAACTATTCATTCAAGAATTGCACCGCCCGCGCTTCACTGTAATACAATTTATTGTTTTGGTGAAAACCTACGTGACCGCCGTATTTTGGAATTTCGAGCTGCACATTTTTCATTTTTGAAGCCAAATCTATCGGGTAACATTCCGAAGAAAGAAAGCTGTCGTTCTCGGAGTTTAGTATATATACAGGGATTTTAATATTTGGAAGAAACTGCAAGCTGCTGTTCTTTTCGTAATAATCAAAAGCGTCTTTAAAACCGTGGGCCGGAGCAGTGTAAACGTGGTCAAACTGCAATAGCGAAGTGATTTTTTTATAATCTGTAGCCGTCATTTTTTCGGGGAAATCCTTCATTTTTGCTTTGTACTTTTTCCGAAGATTTATCAGAAAAGAAGTTTGATAAACCCAATTGGAAAATTCATTCAAAGACTCCAAAGAACCCTTCAAACTTAAAGGAGTTGAAATGGCGACGGCTTTTTTTATCTGCTTCGGAAAAATTTCGCGCTCGCCCAAATACTTCAAAAGCAAGTTTCCGCCTAAGCTGAAACCCACCAAAACCATTTCGGCGTATTTGTCTTTTTCAAGAATGGAATTGATTACCGCTTCCAAATCGTCCGTTTTCCCGGCATTGTAGGACTGATAGGAAAGATTTGTCTCTCCGCTACAACCTCGGAAATTTACAGACGCGACTTCCCAACCATTTTGGTTTAAAACCTTTGCCTGTCCTTTCATATAGGTTCGCTGGGCGTTTCCTTCGAGACCGTGGAGCAGGATTGCGACTTTCGGTGAGGGTTTTTTAGCGAAGGACCAATCAATGTCCATAAAATCGCCATCAGGCAATTGCATCCGTTCACGTTGTTGGATCAAACTTGGCGAAGGCCGAAGTTTAGCCGAATAAATAGTAGAAAAATGGCCGTTTTTAAAGGGAAAGGAAGGCTCGTAATTGCTTTTAATCAGTGGCATTTTCTAGGGGTAACTTTAACAGAAACTAAACATATTTACTATGCTTGCATAACAAAAGTAGCGTAAATTTGTAGAAAAATTAGAAGATGTACACAAAACAATTTGAAATACGCTGGAGTGATGTGGATGCCAACCGTCACTTGCGAAACAGTGCTTATATAGATTATATGAGCCACACCCGAATGAGTTTTATGTTGGAAAATGGCATGGATCAGCAGCATTTGGCCGAATACAATTTGGGTCCCGTGGCATTTTATGAGCATATGTATTATTTCCGTGAATTTTTTCCGGGACAACCTGTCACGGTTTCGTTGCAATTGAAAGGCCTATCGGAAGATGGAATGTATTTTGAATTTCTGCATAATTTTTATGATGAAAACGGGAAAAACTGCGCCCGTTGTGAAATGATGGGGGGTTGGATAGATTTGAAAGAAAGAAAACTAGTGGGGCTTCCAGAGAAATTTTATGACAAATTCAATACTTTGGAAAAGACCGATGATTTCAGAATTCTTACCAAAGAAAACACTCGAAAATTCAGTGAGCGTCCACAGGATTTATAACCGTGATGAAATTAAGTAGGCAAACTTGCTTTCTTTGGTTTTCGGGTAGAAAGAAAAACGCCGATAAAAATTAAACTTGCCGCCCCAATCCTGATTGCATTTAAGGTATCTGCCCCAGCCAAAACCGCGAATATTGTTGCTACCACAGGTTGGAGATAAATAAAAACCCCAACGGTTGATGGGCTTAACTGTTTCAGCGCGAAAATATTAAATAGATAGGTTAAAAATGTAGTGGCCACGATCACAAATATTATTTGGCCAACTTCTGAAAAAGTGAGCTGTGCCCAAGCGACCTCCATTACTTCGGAATAACCAATAGGCAGATTTATAACGAAGGCGATGAGAAAGAAAAATTTCAGCAATGTAACAGGTTTGTATTTTGCAACTAATGGTTTTACTAAAATCAAGTAGAAGGAGTAGGAAATGGCGTTAAGCACAAACAATAGGTTTCCAAAGGGAATATTCGGCGCGTTGGTTTGTGTTTTTTCCTGAAATAGAATGAGTGCCAAGGCGCCCGAAAGCCCTAATACAATCCCCAAGGTTTTGATCCAGGTAATGCGTTCACGCAAAATCAGCGCTGTGAGAAGCAACAGTAAAACTGGGGTGATGGTCATTGAAACCGCACTATTTATAGGGGTTGAAAGGCTTAGGCCTTTAAAAAACATCAACATGTTCAACACCATTCCAAAGACGGCACAGGCCAAGATGCGCCACCAATCCCGAGGCGCAATTTTTTCTGATTTTGTGAACAAACTTAAAAGCCAAAAAAGAATAGCTGCCCCACCCACTCGTAAAACAATAAACCCGTAAGGTTGAATAACGTGTGGCATCAAGCCTTTGGCAACGGTATGGTTAATGCCATAAATAGTTTCAGTTGCCGTTGCAGCAAGTATGGCAACCAAGCGCTTATCCATTAATTGGAATGAAGGAATTTCTTGGCAGCCGCAACTGTTTTTGGACTGCTTCCTATGAAAATTTTGTTGTTATTTACGATTACGGGACGCTTTAAAAATGTGTAGTGCTCTAGGATGAGAGCTTTGTAGTCTTCTTCCAATAAGTTTTTATTTTTTAAACCTCGTTCTTGATAAAGCTTCGCCCTACGGCTGAAAAGATCTTCATAACTATAGGAAAGGTTGAAAAGCTCGTCCAGTTCATCTTGAGTGATGCCCTGGACTTTTATGTCCTGTTTTATAAATGAAGAAGGAATATCAATTTCTTCCATGACCCTTTTGCAGGTATCGCAAGTAGATAAATAATATACTTTTTGCATGGCCCAAAATTAGTCAATACTGAGGAAAGGCGCTGCTTCTTTCATCGCTATTTTTATTTCTATGGCACCATCGGCATAACTGGCAATATCGTATTGGTTGAAGACAAAAATAAGACTGTCTTGCGTAAAACCGACGCTTTCGGGCAAGTGGAATTCATCATTCTCAAACCAAAATCCCGAGTCGTTTATGGTTTGGTCTGTGGGTATTTTTTGCTGTGCGCGAAATTTCTTTTCCGCGAAAACGGTAAAATCTTTATAATTTTTGAAAAGTTCTTTTAAAGTGAGCTCTTCTCCGGTTTTTGGGTCAATGTTTAAAAATGAAGTTGTCCCGTAACCGTGGGCACCACCGGTGTAGAGATATTGCCCCAATTCAAAACACAGTAGCTTTTTTGAAGTGTAGATTTCATTCACCGAGATTTCAGCAAAATACTCCCCTGCCATATCAGAAAATTCCGCTTTGTCCGCATTGTAGGCCTCAATAAAACTAGTGGCAGCCTCCTGGATTGTTTTGGCGGTGTTGCCGGAGTTTTCACCCATTTGCAGAGAGCTACAAATGAAATTTTGGATTTTTTTGTTTATTTTTTCGGAAACATCCTTGTCTCCAATAATTTCAACATAATTAATTGTGATTTCCGGACATTTATTGTTTTTGCAGATAGGAAGTTCCTTTTCGGTGAAGCTTTCCGAAGCAAACTCAATATTTTTTTCTTGGTCGCAGCTCACTATTATTAGTGCAATTAATGCTACGGCCACAATTTTGTTGTTCATACGTTATAAGGAATAGATGGTTAGCTATCACAAATGAAACTAATACATTTGCAATTCAAAAGTAATAACTTTAAAATCAGCTATTGCAAAAGTTGTATTAAATCATAAAATATAGTTTCAAAATTGCGGATTGTCACTTTAAAATTTTCGATATAACTATGAAATTCAATACCAAAACAATTCACGGTGGGCAGCATAATGTAGATCCTGCATATGGTTCCGTAATGCCGCCAATTTATCAAACTTCAACTTATTCGCAAACCACGCCTGGCGGCCACAAAGGTTTTGAGTATTCGCGAAGCGGAAATCCAACACGCGCTGCTTTGGAGCGCGCTTTTGCCAGTATTGAAAACGGAGCGTTTGGACTTGCATTTGGAAGTGGTCTCGCAGCAATTGATGCAGTTATGAAACTTTTGAAACCTGGCGATGAGGTAATTTCAACCAACGATCTTTATGGAGGAACGTACCGTTTGTTCACCAAGATTTTTGAAGGTTTTGGAATCAAATTCCATTTCATAGGAATGGAAAATGCCGATAAAATAGAAGCTTATATAAACAACAAAACGAAGCTCATTTGGGTAGAAACACCAACCAACCCAATGATGAACATTATAGATATTAAAAAAGCGGCTTCCATTGCCAAAAAGCACAACGTTCTGCTTGCAGTTGACAACACTTTTGCAACACCGTATTTGCAACAACCCATAGAAATGGGCGCAGATATTGTGATGCACAGTGCCACAAAATATCTGGGCGGCCATAGCGATGTGGTTATGGGCGCTTTAATTGTAAAAGACAAAGATCTAGCGGAAAGACTTTATTTCATCCAAAACGCAAGTGGTGCAGTTTGTGGGCCACAAGACAGTTTCTTGGTTTTGCGCGGATTGAAAACGCTTCATATCCGTATGCAACGCCATTGCGAAAACGGAAAAGCCGTTGCGGAATATTTAGTAAGACATCCAAAAATTGAAAAAGTATATTGGCCTGGTTTTGAAAGCCACCCAAATCATGCAATTGCGAAAGAACAGATGAAGGATTTTGGCGGAATGATTTCATTCGTTACTAAAGGAAATAATTATAAAGAAGCCATCAAAATTGTGGAAAATCTTAAAATATTCACCTTAGCTGAAAGTCTTGGCGGCGTGGAAAGCCTTGCCGGTCATCCTGCAAGTATGACGCACGCCAGCATCCCTAGAGAAGAACGCGAAAAAACAGGTATTGTAGATTCGTTGATCCGTCTTTCTGTAGGGATTGAAGATGCCGATGATCTAATTGCAGATTTGGAACAGGCGATTGGGTAATTCAATCGATTTCTAAAAAACGAAAAGGGTGGGATTCAAAAAACCCCACCCTTTTTTATACTATATAATTTCTTTAATCTATATAATAAATGTACCCAACATTCAACCAATAAATCCACTCATTGGCCTTGTTCTCGGGAACAGGTGTTGTTCCGTTGTTTTCAAGGGTTGGGTTAAGTCCATCCAGATAATCTGTAAAATAATACTCCCAGCGGCTGTCCAACATCAAATCGCTCATTGGGGTTAATTTATAACGAATACCCACACTTGCTACCATGGCCCAAGTGGAAGCAGAACCCTGCTGAAAGGAATTAAAGTATTTATCAGGAGTAGATATAGGAGTGTTCAATTGTCCAAGTGACGAACTAACCTCTGAATTGTAACTTACCCAATGCACACCAAAACTTATAAAAGGTGCAATTTTATATGCCCCTGCAGCAAAATCACGGATACTCAAAGGAAAATATTCCAACTGTGAACCAATTTCAAAAACAGAAGTAGAACCGCTCATTGCGCGCAACTGATCTGCAAATAAAGAGGTTTGGTCAGGTTCTACCCAACGGCCAAAATGCTCCAAATTGGTTTTGTGGTAGTCTATCTCGTTACGGATCTTAAAGTGGTCATTAAAATATGTATCGCGGGTGTAGCAATTACAATCTGCGCGATATGAAAAATTGAGATAATGGATAAGACCAACCCCAAAACCTACGTTTTTAGCGTTGGTTTCAAAATTATTTCGCTGACCAAAATCGGAATAGAAAACTACAGGTCCGGTAATTAAACCCACCTCGTGAGAAAAGCCAAGCTGACTGTACACTTCTTGCTTTGTGAAGACCAACAAGAAAAATACCAATAGCAAAATTCTGGTATTCATTATAAAAATGGGTTTAGATTGAGACACAACAAATATATAAAAACATGTTTAACAGTGAAATTTAATAATACTATTTAGCTAATTTGTAAAAAATTGCATACAGTCTTTAACATAACGCTTATATTTGTGCCTTCCTTATACAATTGCTAATTTTAATGTGTTTTTTTGAAAATCTCTTTTGAAAAATATTCAAAAGTGCATTATAACACAGTGATAATAAGGAAATTCGCTAAAAGTAAAATTAATTTATAACCAATGAAGCAAAGTATAAAAGATTTCATTACTGAAGTCGAAAAACTCAATCCCAATGAACCTGAATTTCTTCAGGCGGTAACCGAGGTTGCCGAAACAGTCATCCCTTTTATTGAAAAAAACGAAAAATACGCCAACAAAAAACTGTTGGAACGTATGGTAGAGCCTGAGCGCACCATACTTTTTCGTGTTCCATGGACGGATGACAAAGGTGAAATTCACGTAAACAAGGGTTACAGAATTGAATTCAATTCGGCCATTGGGCCATACAAAGGAGGCTTGCGTTTTCATCCTTCCGTAAACCTTAGTATTCTTAAATTTTTAGGGTTTGAACAGACTTTTAAAAACAGCTTGACTACACTTCCAATGGGCGGTGGTAAAGGTGGCTCCAATTTTGACCCAAAAGGAAAGAGCGATAACGAAGTGATGCGTTTCTGTCAAAGTTTTATGACAGAACTTTCAAGACATATTGGTCCAGACACCGACGTTCCCGCTGGAGATATTGGCGTTGGGGGCCGCGAAATTGGCTTTATGTTTGGTCAGTACAAGCGTATTCGCAACGAATTTACCGGAGTGTTGACCGGAAAAGGACGTTCCTATGGTGGATCTCTAATCCGTCCTGAAGCAACAGGTTATGGGAATGTGTATTTCGCAAAAAACATGCTTGCAACCAAAGGCGAAAGCTTTAAAGGAAAAACAGTAGTAATTTCTGGATCCGGAAACGTTGCACAATATGCTGCTGAAAAAGCTATAGAGTTTGGCGGGAAAGTAGTTACATTTTCAGATTCTGCCGGATATATTTATGATTCTGAAGGCATCAACGAAGAAAAGCTTGCTTTTGTAATGGATTTAAAAAACGAAAAACGCGGTCGAATTTCAGAATACACAAAAAAGTATACCGGCGCAATATATGTGGAAGGCAAACGTCCGTGGGAAGTGAAATGTGATATAGCCCTTCCTTGTGCCACACAAAACGAGTTGGACGGCGAAGAAGCCAATATGCTTTTAAAGAACGGATGTATTTGCGTAGGCGAGGGAGCCAATATGCCATGTACGCCTGAAGCTATTGAAGCATTTCAGAAAGCGAAGATTTTGTTTGCCCCCGGAAAAGCTTCAAATGCAGGTGGGGTTGCAACCTCAGGTTTGGAACTTCACTGTATTATGAACGACATTCACGCCGCTTGCGTACAATACGGAAAAGATGGCGATGGTTATGTGGACTACGTAAAAGGAGCAAATATTGCAGGTTTCGTAAAAGTAGCCGATGCAATGCTAGCCCAAGGAGTAGTGTAACCGGGTCAAAATTTAAAATAAGGCAAAAGCCTTTCCGAATATCTTTTTATATTATGAAGGATATGGAAAGGCTTTTTCATTCATATACCGCAATAAATAGTATTTTAGCGTGTTAATAAACAAAACCAGTTTTTATGAAGCGGTGGATCATTGCTTTTCTTTTATTGATTCCGTTTCTGGCAAGTGCCCAGAATTTCGAGGACCGTTGGACGGGCTATTTCTCCTATGTGTCTGTGAAAGACATTTCTCAGGGCAATAACAAAATTTTTGTAGGTGCCGAAAATTCGGTATTCACCTATGATCTTTCCACGCAGCAGATCAAAACCATATCAACCGTTAATGGGCTTTCTGGGGAATTCATTACCACAGTCCATTACAGTGAAGCCTTTAAATTGTTAATTATTGGTTATGAAAACGGGCTGATAGAGATTGTGAAGGATGGTGAGGAGAACATCTTAAAAGTGGTTGATATCTTGGAAAAACAAACTATTCCCCCAGACAGAAAACGCATCAACAATTTCAACGAGTACAATGGCAATCTTTATATTTCAACAAAATACGGCATCTCGGTCTATAATCTTTCGGCCTTGGAGTTTGGCGATACTTATTTCATCGGTGATGGCGGAAGCCAGATAGATATTGTGCAGACCACTGTGCAGGAACCCTATATTTTTGCTGCCAGTGCCAGCAATGGTATGCGAAGGGCAATGGTGGCAGATGATAATTTGATTGACTACCAAAACTGGACAACCATTATGGGCGGAGGCTATAGAGCGATGGAAAAGTTGGGCAATGAGCTTTATGCCTCCAATAGATCCAATGCTATTTTAAGGTTTACACCGCAAGGAAATACAACTGTTGTTCAAACTTTTAGTTCCGAAGTGCAAAAATTCAGGTTTGCAGCTAATTTATTGACCATTACCACAAAAAATTCTATCCACGCTTATTCTGAAGGATTTGTGCAGGAATCCGCTGTGACGAATGTTCAAGGGTTTCAGCTTGACCTTCTTTCTGGGTATAGCTTCGGAAATAATTTCTATCTGGGAACTGCGGAAGATGGCCTGTTGATTGTTCCCTTTGGAAGCACACAACCCACACAAATTTTACCAAACGGGCCCATAAGAAACAGTCCTTTTGCTTTGGATGCCTCGCCCGGTCAACTCTGGGTGAGCTTTGGGGAGGTAGATAGTGATTTCAACCCTTATCCATTGTCTCGTTATGGGGTAAGCCATCTAAAAGATACCCTTTGGAACAATATTCAATATGAAGATCTAAGTGCTGCGGTAGGTGGCGAACCCACAGATTTGGTAAAAGTTACCATTAATCCCGAAAATCAAGACGAGGTTTTTATGAGCTCTTTTGAAAAAGGACTTCTAAAAATTGTGGAAGACACGCCAACAATTCTTTATAATGAAACCAATAGCGGGCTGGACAAGGCCATAATAGGAAGCATTGATGCAGGGATAAGGCTCTATGGGTCTCAGTTTGACGGTCAGGGAAATTTGTGGCTGGTGCAGAGTAAACTGGACGAAGGCCTTATTAAATTAACACCTGGCGGACAGTTTCAAAAGGTTGATATTTCAAATATAATAAATCCCGTAAGTGAGTTGGCGTTGACCAAATTGGCCATTAGCCGTGAAGGCAGCATCTTTTTCGGCACTTACAGCAATGGGCTTATAGGCTACAACCCTAGGACAGATTCCTTCAACAGTGCTGGAAAAGGAGCGGGCGCTGGAAATTTACCCTCTACCGTTGTTAGGGCACTGGCTTTTGATGCCCAAAACAGACTTTGGATTGGAACCCTCCGCGGCCTTCGCGTGCTTTATAGTCCCGGCAGTTTTTTTGAACAGGGACAGACTCCTGAAACAAGAGCTATTATTATAGTTGAAAATGGGGTGCCTCAAGAACTTTTGTATGAACAATCCATTACCGATATTGAAGTGGATGGCTCTAACAATGTATGGATTGCTACAGCTACAGCTGGGGTATTTTATTTGACTAACAATGGGCAGGAAACCTTGCTCCGCTTCACAAAGGACAATTCGCCATTGCCCACAAACAACGTGCAGGATATAGCGATTGACCCTTTTACGGGAGTTGTTTATTTCGCAACCACGCAAGGCCTTGTGGCCTACAAAGGAACCGCCACTGCACCCAGCGATACTCTGGAAAATGTGCATGCGTTTCCCAATCCCGTACGTCCCGGATTTCATGGAAACGTAACCATAGATGGCCTTACAGCCCGAGCCAACGTAAAAATTACCGACATTAACGGAAGCCTTGTTTTTGAAGAAACTTCACAAGGGGGAAGCGTCTTGTGGGACACCACAGCATTTGGAAAGTACAAAGTTAGATCGGGTGTTTATTTGGTGCTGGTTACCACAGATGATAGTGTGGAAACCAAAGTCTCCAAAATAATGATCATTCGCTGATGGTTGTCGCTACCAAAGCCATTGTTTTTTCAGCCATAAAATATTCCGAAGCAGATCTTATTGTTAGTTGTTTCACAGAAGTAGCGGGAATAAAAAGCTATTTGTTGCGCAATATTCTAAAATCTAAACGCGGCAAGTTAAAAGCATCCTATTTTCAGCCGCTCACCCAATTGGAACTTATTGCGGAGCACAAGAACAAGGGCACGCTGGAATATATTAAGGAAGCAAAAATCTTTTATCCCTACCAAACCTTGCATACAGATTTCGTAAAATCTGGCTTGGTCATGTTTTTGTCTGAAATGCTGAAGAATTGCATCCGTGAAGAAGAATCAAATCAGGAACTTTATAGTTTTTTGGAACATTCCTTCCAATGGCTTGACCAAAGTGATGAAGTTGCCAATTTTCACATTTTCTTCTTGTTGCAATTAAGCCATTATTTGGGCTTTTATCCAGATGCCTCAAATATTGAAGAAGCATATTTCAACATCATGGAAGGCAATTTTCAATCAAAAAGCAGTAGTAATTATTGTTTGGAAGGCCCACAAATAGAAAATTTCAAGCATTTCTTCAGAATAAATCTGGAAACCCTACACACTGTAAAACTTTCAAAAAGAGATCGTCAAAATCTGTTGGAACTCATCTTGGCGTATTACAGTTTTCACGTGCAAGGCTATCAAAAACCAAAATCGCTCGCGGTGCTCAACCAAATATTTTCTTAAGGGGATGCAATCAGTTCTAAAACTGAATATTTAGACTAAAGTTCAAGTTGCAAATGTTCATAAACACAGCTGCCGAGTTGCTTTTTACCCACACTCTCAAACCCCAAGGCGGCATAGAGTTTTTTGGCACCGGGATTTTCCAAATCTACCAAAAGTCCAATCTTTTTCAGGCTGCTGTGCTTTGCGTGACTTATTGCCGCAGCCAGTAACTTCTTGCCAATTCCTTTTCCTTGATGCTTGGGCGAAACGCTAAGCGTGTCTATATATATTTCTTTCGGCTCGGTTTCATCTTCAATTACTAAACCCGTAACCTTGTATTTTTCGGCTATATATTCTAGAAATGGCTTCCGGTATTGCGGCAACAATGCGCCGTCATAAAACGTAATGGAGCCCATGACCTTCCCCATTTCTTCATAAACCAACGTATGCTCAAAACTGTACTGGTTGGCTTTTTGCTGAAAAAAATGTTCAAACAGCGGAATGGCCATTTGCGGATCTTCCGTATTGGCAAAGGTACAGGCCAAGTCTTCCATGGCCTGGATTATCAATGGGGCAACTTGCTTATAATCTTCAGGACGGGCGGGGCGGATGTTTGGGTTTGGCATAGGGTTTATTCGAATGAGAATAGAAAAAGATGAAACACTTTATGAAATTGTTTCCAATTCCAATGGTTTTGTTTCGTTTTTAAATAGCGGATAATAATCCATAACGTTTTGAACGCCATCTAGAGCGCATAAAAACGCAACCGCGGCACAAAGCCCTTTAAAAAGTGTTTCTTGGGAAGTAGGATCTTTTGGCTTCGGATTTTTATAGTTCAAAGGAAGCGTGAAACCGCAACCTTTTAAAAATTCAGCTTCAATTTTTAAGAGTTCCGAAGGCGTATATCCGTGAAATCTTCGCCCTAGATTTTCATGTACCAAACCAATATAGTTTAATTGCAAGGAACCGTGGTCGTCGCTGAGGTGCTTCCAACTGTCGGTATTATCACATATATTTCCCACCGCACAATGAATGCAACATTCCGCGTTTAAAGTGTTGTTGTGGAAAGCGGTGTAGAGTTTTTCCAGTGCGGCGTCCAATCTGTTTGTGGTTTTCATAGGAACTGATTTTTTACACCTATGAAATTAATAAATAATGATTAGAAGCTATATTGTTTTTAGGTTTTTTTAGCATTGAAAGAAAAGTAGATAGTGCGAATACAACAATTTCAATTTGAATTTTTTGTAGACAGAGCAAAATAAAATAGTATGGTTTTCACAACAAAAAGTATCATTTACCCAATATAATGTTCTAAAAACACAATTTAAAGTATGGAATACAGAACATTTTATTTCATAAACAATACTAAATATTCTAAAAAGCAAACTTTATATATTCTACAAAAAACATTTTGTTCTAAAAACCATACATCTTGTTCTAATAACCATACATAATGTGCTATAAACAAAACATAATATGCTATAAACCATCATAAACTTATGGACTATAAAAAATATACCCTAGAAGACCTGCCCTTCCCATCTATGGGAACTATGCTGAAAGTTTATTTTAAGAAAAACCGAACCTGCAAAAGCTCGCTTGCGCGGATTTTGGGCAATTCGCCCAACTGCCGCCAGCCTTTACCACCAACGCCCCAGACCCCACGTTGCCACTGCAAGAACGCATTGCCACAATGGAAGATGAAAAAATAATTACTGAACGCAAAAGGTGGAAACGCTGATGGCGGTGGTACGGAAATAGGGGTTTTTTGTGTTATATTTGAAGTTAAACAATATAACCATATAAGGGGAATAAACACTATAATGGTGTTTATCTACATGTTGGCAACAAGCTGAAAAATGAAACTGAAAACAATAATATTAACAATGGGAATTCTATCATTTCTATTTGGTTGCAAAAAAGAGAATAGATATACAGATAAGCACGGGAACGTGATAATTGAAAAAGGTGATGAGACTTTCATAATCCCAGCCGAATATGAAAAAACTGGAGCATCTTATAAAATATTTTTACGAAATGAGACTGATAAAATAGTTAGCATAGAAAATAAATTCACTCTGAAACCGAATGAAGAAAAAATATTCGAATTTGTAGACACGGATACAATTCTATTTGATTTTGGAGCTAAAATATTTTTTGGAGACACTGGACTTGAGGCCGATGATAAAAAAGGTGAGTTAGCTGATATTGGCGGCGAATATTGGGAAAAGTACAAAGTACCGGATGATGTGGAATATGGATTTGTAATTGTTCCACCAGGTGAAGGAGATATGCCGACTGAATGAAAAAAGCCAGTTGCCAACAATGTATCCTATGAAAAGCACTAATCCCGTTCTTCAAAAATAATATTTTTATTTTAATTATCTCATAATGATGATTTTGGGGTGTTGGAATGTTGATAATTCCGATAGGATTATCACTATTTCAATACCATATAACTTGCTCCGCATCCTATATGTGATCCATCGTCAAGCGCGGTCACCAGCATCTGTATGATTATAAATTATAATAAACCTGGTCACTTGCTAAAAAGATGTGGTCTAAATTTAATCCAGCCACCTACATTGTTTTGTGATACAGGCTTTTAATACTTCTTTGTGAGCTTTGTTATCTGTTTATATTATTATTCAATGACCCCTATCGCATAAGGAGTTTCTGTTTTTATGACAGCCAAGGTCCTGCTCAATAATTTACGGGCCACCTTGATTATTATTGATTTGACGTTCTTGCCCAAATGCCTGCGGTAATAGGCCTGCATTATGGGGTCTGTCCTGATGGCCTGCCAGGACGCTTCTATAAAATAACTTCGCATCAATCTATGGGCACGCATTGTAATGCCCGTGCTCTTTTGGTTGTCGCCACTCTGGTGGATGCCCGGAGCCAGCCCAACATAGCCCGCAAGATGTTTTATGCTGTTAAAGCGTCGCAGATCGCCAAGCTCGCAGATAATGCCGCAGGCCACAATCCCGCCTATTCCCGGAATACTTTTCAAAAGATAATAATCCTTCTTGTAATGCTTGCGGCAATAGGCGCGCATCTTTGTGGAGACATCGCGCAGCTCCTGGTCTATGAACCTGAAGCTCCGCATCCTGCTGTCCAGCGTCTCGCGCGCCGATGGATATGCAAAGACTACTTCGTCCACCCAACCGCGGAACTTGTGGCTCCAATGGTCATTGTCAAACTCCTCGGGAATAGCAATGCCAAAATACAGCAACTGCATTTTTATAAGGCTCTTGATACGCCTGTAATCCTTAACCAGATCGTTCCTTCTTCTGAAAAGACTGCGCAATTGCTCCCGCTCCACATGGGGAACGTGAATACTCTCAAGTCTGCCATCCTTGAGCTCTCTACTTATCAATTGGGCATCTATTTTATCGGTCTTGGTAAAACGTTCTTTTCCCTTGCGGTGGATGTCGGCAGGGTTCACTACTAGGGAATGCCAGCCGTATGCCTCAAAACTACGGTGGGCGTAATAGCCGCAACAACCTGCTTCATAAGCTGTAGTAACCTGATGGTCGGGAAAATGTTTGGCTACATACTCGTATAATACTTCAGGCTTTGGGGGCATAGCGAATGACTTGCCACCAAACAGATCGGTGGCGCAATGAACTTTCCAGCTACGCTTGTGAATGTCGATGCCAATGTATAACTTTGGTTGGGCAGTGGGTTCTAATTTCATATCTTATTGTTTTGGTGAACTTTAAAGATACGAGACTCGCTGCTTTTTCATAGATGCTAATTCGACTACGTCCGAATCCACTCGGAATTGCTAACGTCAGTTCCTAACCGAAAATCATTAACTTTAATCCCGTAACTGCGGTTATACTAAACGTTAGGCATAATTAAAAACGAACTCAAATGGAACCTGCAACTTGGGGATTTATCGGAACATTATTAGGAACAATCGTTGGAGCTTCTGCGAGCATTCTTGCAACATATTTGAATGGAAAAAATAGTGTAGAAATCCAAAAAAGTACCGAAAAATTTAAGAGAGATGAATTTAAAAGAGAATTCCAAAGAAATAATCTACTAAAATTGCAAGATGAATTTACTTCGGGAATGAGGCTAATCGGAAGAGCACATAATGAAAGTTTCCATTATTACCATAAAAATAAAGAGAGGAAAGGATTTAGGTTAAGTGAAGAAGTTGATGTTGGTTTAAATAATATGTTTCAAACACTTACCAAACTTACAGAGCGTGTGAATAATGATAAATTGCGCAACGGAATTATTAATATAAGAAAGGATATGTCAGCATTTTTAGTATCCGAAAAAGAAATTGAGAACAAAATTTGGATAGGCGAATTAGCTACTAAATTTGAATCACTGATGAGCGAAATGGGAAAAGAATTAAGAAACAACCAATAAATAACTATGCCTAACAATGTGTCCTATGAAAAGCACTAATCCCGTTCTTCAAAAATAATATTTCATGCTTTCGGATTGATAAAAATAAAAAGAGAAATAAAAGATAGTTTAAAAAACCTATGTCAATAAAAAAACTACTCCTGCTTTTAATTGTTTCCGCTTCAGTTTATGGGCAAGACGATTTTATAAATGAAGAAACCTTAAGAGTAAAAAACAACATTAGCGAAAGGTTGACTTATGTGTTTCAATTGAATTCAAACGACAGTATTCTGACCGATAAAGACGTTTATGATGATAAGGGGAAATATATCAAAGATTTAAGATATGACGACAAAGGAGAAGTTCGGTATAACTATATAATTGAATACAACGAGAATGGGCTGATGATAAAACAGACTGGTTTTGATTATGGAGAAATTTCTACTATATTGACTTATAAGTATGGCCGAAGTTACCGAAGCCGCCGAAGCTGGCGTCGGTCCCGCCGCCGAAGCCGCCGAAGTTACCGAAGCCGCCGAAGCCGGAGTCGGTGCCGCCGCCGAAGCCGCCGAAGTTGCCGAAGCCGCCGAAGCCGGAGTCGGTGCCGCCACCGAAGCCGCCGAAGCCGCCGTCGAACCCGCCCTGACAACAGAAAGTGCAAGACGTCTGGTAGCAGTACTGGATGCTGCCCAGGCTGCAGCAGCTCTGGCTCGGACCGCAGGTCTGGAAGCCACACTGCTGCGGCCCGCCGTCGCTGC
>JAPKFY010000053.1 GCA_026646335.1 Aequorivita sp.
GACCCTCGGAACATGGTCTCGCTCTTTATGCCGACCATTCTGCCCGAAGGAGACTTGGAACCCGGGGCGGCCTGGGAGTTCAAGCACACGTTATCTTATCTCTCAAGTTGGCAACAAACTGCAGCTTTCAGTAGAGTTTGCGATTAACCAATCTTTCATCTCGGCTGAAGAATATGGGAACCTGAAAAAATTCTACGAACTTTTAATCGCGAAGGAAAACGAAAAAGTTGTACTTTCAAAGGCATAATGGATATCAAAAATTCACAAAAAGCAGTCGATGCTTGGATCAAGGAACACGGTGTTCGCTACTTTAACGAGCTGACAAATATGGCACAACTCACTGAAGAAGTGGGTGAGGTGGCACGTATTATAGCTCGCCGTTATGGCGAGCAAAGCGAAAAGGAAAGCGATAAAAATAAAGATTTGGGCGAAGAGCTTGCAGATGTTATTTTTGTGGTGCTGTGCCTCGCCAACCAGACTGGTGTTGATCTTGAAAAAGCTTTCAACAAAAAATTGGAACTTAAAACCAAACGCGATCACGACAGGCATCACGGCAATGAAAAACTCAAATAAATGTTCAAGAAAGTAATAAATACAGAAGGTTTTTGGAAATCGGTAATCTCCTTGGCGTTGGCATTCGCAGTGCTGTTCACATTTGTAAAATGGGCAATTGAAGGTTTTGAAATCGCTTATTTTACCGAGAGAGACCCTCTGATGTTTATACTCACATTGCTGGTTGCGGGCTTTGTTTATGGTTTTTTTGTAACCTTCGGAAAATTTAGAGCAAAGCTTAAGGAAAAGGAATCCAAACGATGAAAGCCATTCTTGAACGCGGAAGTTTTCCTGACAAAAATGTGAAAATCAATATTAGCGGTTCCAAAAGTGAGTCGAACAGAATGTTGATTCTTCAAGCGCAGTTTCCCAATATTTCAATCGAAAATCTTTCCGAAAGCGATGATACTTCAGTTCTGCAAAAAGCACTGAAAGCTTCAAGCGAAACTGTTGATATTCATCACGCCGGAACGGCCATGCGTTTTCTAACGGCTTATTTCGCCGCAAAAGAGGGAATTGAAATAACGCTAATAGGAAGCCAGCGCATGCAGGAACGGCCTATCGGAATTTTGGTGGATGCGCTAAAGATTTTGGGCGCGGATATTGAATATCTTAAAAAAGAAGGTTTCCCCCCATTAAAAATAAAAGGAAAGACACTTCAGAAAAAAAAAGTGAAGATTAAAGCCAATGTGAGCAGTCAATACATTTCTGCCTTAATGCTTATTGGGCCAGTGCTTCCAAATGGTTTAAATATTTCCCTGGAAGGAAAAACCACATCGATCCCCTATGTTGAAATGACGCTTTCGCTTTTGAAGACTATAGGAATAAATGGAAGTTTCAGCAAAAATGAAATAGCGATTCCGTCAGTAAAAAATATTGAGAAAACTACTTTGGTTGTAGAATCAGACTGGAGTTCAGCGTCTTATTTTTATAGTATTATTGCGCTTTCTGAAAATTTTGAAGTTACCCTGGGAAGTTTTTCAGAAGAAAGCTTGCAGGGCGATTCCGCTTTAGTACAGATATACGGCTCCTTGGGCGTAGAGACTGTTTTTAACACTTCCGAAGGCAATATTTCACTTTCAAAAAAGAAAACGCAATTGCCAGATTTTCTATTTCTCGATTTATCGAACACCCCAGATTTGGCGCAGACTATTGCCGTAACTTGTTTCGGTTTGGGCATAAGTTGCAAACTTACCGGTCTTCACACTTTAAAAATTAAGGAAACTGACAGGCTTTTGGCTTTGAAAAATGAATTGGAAAAATTGGGGGCCACAATTCAAGTTGATGACAGTTCCTTAAATCTCGAAAAAACTGCAATAATCAATTGCAACAAAAGCATTGAAACCTACCAAGACCACCGTATGGCAATGGCTTTTGCGCCACTTTCATTAAAAACAAACCTCACAATAAAAGATGCCGAAGTGGTTTCAAAATCATACCCCAATTTTTGGAAAGACATACAGAAAGTAGGCGTGACATGTGTTTTAGACGATTCATCAAAATAACGACTTTCCTTCATTAATCATTCGTCATCCTGCGCCCAGCACCCATCATATAACATTTCCGAATAATAAACCCGTATTTACTTGACAACGCCTGTTCTGAGGTTGTATATTTGCGCCCTTGTAAAATCTAAAGACACGACGAATTATGGGAATGAAACTTTCAAATTTTAGCTTTAATCTTCCAGAAGAATTATTGGCCGAATATCCAGCTCCAAACCGCGATGAATCCCGCTTGATGGTGCTAAACCGAAAAGATAAGACCATTGAGCACAAAATGTTCAAGGACCTTATTGATTATTTTGAGGAGGATGATGTTCTGATAACCAATAATACTAAAGTTTTTCCCGCACGTTTATTCGGTAACAAAGAAAAGACTGGCGCGCGTATTGAGGTTTTTCTTTTGAGAGAATTGAACCCAGAAACACGTCTTTGGGACGTTTTGGTAGATCCGGCCCGAAAAATCAGGATTGGCAACAAACTGTATTTTGGCGAGGATGAAACTCTTGTAGCCGAAGTAATAGACAACACAACCTCCCGTGGAAGAACGCTTCGTTTTCTTTTTGACGGTTCATATGAGGAATTCAGAAATAAATTGACGGAATTGGGCGAAACACCACTTCCAAAATACATAAAAAGAGAAGTAGAGCCTGAAGATGCGGAGCGCTACCAGACCATTTTCGCAAAAAACGAAGGAGCTGTTGCTGCGCCAACTGCTGGTTTGCACTTTTCAAAACATCTGTTGAAGCGTCTTGAAATCAAAGGGGTAAACATCGCCGAAGTCACGCTTCACGTAGGTTTGGGAACTTTTAGTTCAGTTGAGGTCGAAGATCTTTCTAAACATAAAATGGACTCGGAAGAAATGAGTATTCTCCAAAATTCTGTAGATATAATAAATGAAGGAATTAAACGCAAAAAACGTGTTTGTGCCGTGGGTACAACCGCTATGCGTGCGGTGGAAAGCTCTGTTTCTTCAAACCATACCTTGAATGCTTATACTGGTTGGACCAATAAATTCATTTTCCCTCCCTATGATTTCAGTATTGCGAATGCGATGGTAACAAACTTCCACACACCAAAATCCACTTTGTTGATGATGGTTTCAGCCTTTGCAGGACACGATTTTATAAAGGAAGCATACGCTGAAGCAATCAAAGAAAAATACAGGTTTTACACTTACGGCGACGCAATGTTGATTATCTAATAAATTTCACTTAAACCCTAAAAAATCCTGATGAAAATCGGGATTTTTTATTTTATAAGCGTTTGGTTTTCAAATGTCAAAATAAAAATTTACCTTAGTCATCCTTATTTAAGGATAACTATCAATTGGAATGAAAAAAACTGCGCTTTTCTTCATTTTATTCTTCACTATTTTTACCGCCTTTTCGCAAGGTGGAGGAGAAAATTTGCCAGAAAGTTGGGATTTAAATTTAGAAAGAGTACCCAATATTATTCAACTTCCAATTTTGGATTTTGAGAATATAGTCCAACAGGACAGTATTAATGATTTGGATAAAAGCCTTCCTTGGCGTTATGGGATTGAAATACCGGTAAGTCTGAATATGCAGCAAGGTGGTCTTTGGACGATTTTGCCCGACGGCGGAAAAATCTGGCAAACCACTATAAAATCATCAGGAGCATTAAATTTAAGTGTCAATTTTGACGATTTCTATTTGCCAAAGGGTTCTCGACTTCAACTTTATAATGACGATCACACCGATATTATTTCAACTTTTACAAACAATCAAAACAGAAATGAAGGTCAATTGGGAACTTGGTTTGTAAAAGGCGATATTATTTGGATAGAATACTATCAGCCTCCAAGAATCCAAGGTTCCCCGAGGCTTAATATTGAAAGCGTTATTCACGGCTACAGAATGGGAAGGGTGAATGTGCTTGTTGATAGCAATCGCGGACTGAATGATTCCGGAGAATGTAATTATGACGTTAATTGTCCCATAGGAAATGATTTTGACCAAAAGAAAGATTTGGTAAAGAAAGCCGTCGCACTGCTCAATTTGGGCAATGGCCATTTATGCTCTGCTTCGCTTATCAATAATGCATTAAACGACAAAACGCCCTATTTACTCACTGCAAACCATTGTTTGGACAACAGCAACCCGGCGCTTTGGTCCGTGCGTTTTAACTGGGTGAGTCCAACACCAGTCTGTGCTACGGGTGGGGATAGTGGCGATTTGCAGACAAATTTTACAGTAAGCGGCGCCGAATTGAAGGCAAAAAATAGCTTTAGCGACTTCGCATTAGTTGAACTTTTTAACCCCATTCCCGAATCTTGGGATGTCGCCTTTGTAGGTTGGGATAATTCTGATGCCAATCCGCTTTTTGAAGTAGGAATACACCATCCCAATGGCGATATTATGAAAGTATGTCGAGATGATTCCGGAGCGCAGAAAGTTGACGCCAATGGTACTCAAGTATGGTTGATAGGTGGTGGAACCCACGGTTCCGGTAATGGTTGGGAAATAGGTACAACCGAAAGTGGTTCTTCGGGCTCACCTCTTTTTGATCAAAAAGGAAGACTTATTGGACAATTATATGCTGGACAATCCGCCTGCACTGGCTTGGAAAACAACAATGATTATGATATTTATGGCAGGTTCGGCGTTTCTTGGAACAACGGAAATTCTCCTGAAACACGTTTGAAAGATTGGTTGGACCCAACAAATACAGGACACACCACAATTGAAACCCTTCAAAATTTGTTGAACACACCCGATTTCCAACTAATAGGTGATCTTAAAATTTATCCTAATCCAGCAAGTACGATTATCACTGTGATGAACAACAGATATCCACATTTGTCGTACGTATTCTCTAATGTGATGGGCCAGCGAATTCATTCAGGCTCATTGTCCAATACAATGAACACCATTGCAGTCGATAATCTTTCGGAAGGAGTTTATTTCCTTCATTTAGTTGATGAAGACAGTAAGGATTCCATTACAAAAAAGATTGTCGTTAAAAAATAACCATAATTCTATTTAAGTTTTAAGCCTCTATTCTGAAAAGGAAAGAGGCTTTTTTACTTTAAATACAGTAATTTTGCACGATGGTTTCAGAAAAAAAGGACATACGGGCACTTTCAAAAGAAGAACTTCGCAGTTTTTTCGTAAGCATAGGTGACAAAGCCTTCCGAGGAACGCAGGTTTACGAATGGCTATGGAGCAAAGGCAGCCACAGTTTTGACGATATGACCAATCTTTCCAAGGAAACCCGGGCGCATTTGAATGAAAACTTCGTAATAAACCATATAAAGGTCGATCATCTTCAAAAAAGTAGTGATGGCACCATTAAAAATGCCGTAAAACTTCACGATGGCTTGGTGGTGGAATCTGTTTTGATTCCTACAAAGAAAAGAACTACTGCCTGTGTTTCTTCGCAAGTGGGTTGCAGTTTGGACTGTACTTTCTGCGCGACCGCAAGGTTGAAAAGAATGCGAAATTTGAACCCAGACGAAATCTACGACCAAGTAGTGGCGATTGATAAAGAAAGCCGTTTATATCACGATAAACCCCTTTCCAATATTGTTTTTATGGGAATGGGCGAACCACTGATGAACTATAAAAACGTGCTGGAATCCATTGAGAAAATCACTTCTGATGAAGGTTTGGGGATGTCGCCAAAACGAATTACGGTTTCCACTTCCGGCGTGCCGAAAATGATTAAGAAATTAGCAGATGATGAAGTGAAATTTCATCTCGCAGTTTCATTGCATTCCGCCATTCAAGAAACAAGGGAACAGATAATGCCTTTTGCCAAAAACTTTACCTTGGAAGATCTTCGCGAAGCTTTAGAATATTGGTACAGCAAAACAAAGCGCAAAATAACTTATGAATACATTGTTTGGAAGGACATTAACGACAAGTGGGCTGATATTGAGGCGCTCGTTACTTTCTGCAAATATGTGCCTTGCAAAGTAAACATCATTGAATACAACCCAATTGACGATGGTCACTTTCAGCAAGCCCCATCAACCGTTATTGATGATTACATTGAAGCTCTGGAACATGACAGGATTCCAGTAACTGTCCGACGAAGTAGAGGAAAAGACATTGATGCCGCCTGCGGGCAGTTGGCAAACAAACAATAAAAAAAGAGCAGCCAAAGGCCGCTCTTTTCAATTCAAAACAAAATGTAAATTAGTTCTTTACAATTTTGAAAGTTTTGCTTGCTCCTTCAACAGAAACATTTACAATGTAAATACCAGACTGAAGCCCAGAAATACTAACAGTTTCTTTATTGCTAGCTAGTTTTTGAGAAATTACTTCTTGACCTAAAATATTGTAAATTGCAACTTGTGTCATTGTAGTTTTAGCAGAAAGATTTAATTGATTGTTTGAAACAAAAAATTTGAAACCTTCAAGATTATTGTCATTAACACCTAAAACTCCACTAAGAACAACATCATCAAAATTGATGATGAATTGGTCTGTTACATCGTGATGTCTAAAAGCAATATAAAGAGATGAAGCGCCATCTAGAGAAGAAAGATCAAGATTTCTTGGCACTAGTTCGCCAGCAGCAGCAGGATCATTCCCAATATTTTCAGAAAAACTTACCGTAACGGAAGGATCTGTATTCATAAAATCTGCAATAGTGTTTCCAGTGGAAACATATACTGTATAAATCTCATCAAACCATAGAGGATCTTGTCCGCCAACCAAATAATCAAGTGACAACGTTCCATTACCTGCTACATCGATTTCTGGAGAAATTGCATAATTATCAGGTGTCAATGGCCCTTGAATAGGGTCCCAAGATTCTGAGGACATAAAATTTCTATCTCCATTTTGAGAAGTACTTGGATCATAAGCCTTAAATATAAAGCCATCACCGTCTTCATCTAATAAGGTCCAATCAGAAATATCCTGATCTTCAAAATCGTCACTAAACAATTGTGCATTCATGGTAAATACAGCAAATAATGCTGCCAATAATGTAATTTTTTTCATTTTAATGTTTATTAAGGGGATTAAAAAATAATTTTTTCAAAAATATAGATTACCCCAACTTTTAAAGGGGTTTTGATAGATTTTAACGCCTTTTCTGAAATTCTGATTTTATTGTCTAAATAATGGATTTTCTCTAGTGTAATTATCAGTCTTTATAAGCAATTCTGTTTTTAAAAGCTTATTTCTTTATCGTTCTCATATTTGGGATTAAGACTCATTTTAATAAATTTTTGTTAAATCAACCTTTGGAGCCCAAAGAACAATCTATTCTACTTGTCTCGTGAGGTAATACCGTCGTCCATTTTTAACTATCTTTGAGCCTTTATGAAGATAGTTTCGCGCATCAAACTCCCGATTGAAAAGGAAATGGAGCTTTTTGAAAAAAAGTTCTCTGCTTCCATGTCTTCCAAAGTTTCCCTCCTAAACCGAATCACGCATTATGTGGTAAACCGAAAGGGAAAACAGATGCGCCCTATGTTCGTCTTCCTCATCGCAAAAATGACGGGCAATGGCGAAGTGAATGAAAGGACCTATCGCGGCGCTTCTGTTATTGAACTTATCCACACCGCAACTTTAGTTCATGATGATGTTGTGGACGATAGCGATCGCCGCCGGGGATTTTTCTCTATAAATGCACTTTGGAAAAACAAAATTGCCGTACTCGTTGGCGATTATCTCCTTTCAAAAGGCCTGCTGCTTTCCATTGACAACGATGATTTTGATTTGCTGAAAATAATCTCTGTCGCCGTGCGCGAAATGAGCGAAGGCGAACTGCTTCAAATTGAAAAAGCTCGAAAACTCGATATTACAGAGGAAGTCTATTTCGAAATAATCCGCCAAAAAACAGCAACCTTAATTGCCGCTTGTTGTGCAATGGGCGCACGCTCCGTAATGGCTTCAGATGATGAAGTTGAAAAAATGCGCAAGTTCGGTGAACTGATAGGTACCGCCTTTCAAATAAAGGACGACCTTTTTGATTATGGAACCGAACATATAGGAAAGCCCACCGGCATCGATATTAAGGAGCAAAAAATGACGCTGCCTTTAATATATGCTTTGAATAATTCTTCTTCCGAGAAAAAAAAATGGCTCATCAATTCGGTTAAAAACCATAACAAAGACAAAAAGCGCGTAAAGGAAGTCATCACTTTCGTGAAAGACAACGGCGGTCTGGATTATGCCGTAACAAAAATGAAGGAGTACCAACAGGAAGCACTTCTGCTTTTGGAAACCTATCCAGCCTCACCTTATAAAGAATCGCTGGAGCTAATGGTGAATTACGTTATCGATCGAAAAAAGTAAATAAGTGAATTAGTACGGAAGCTTTTTTAAACCAAGTAGTTTTCTTTTCTTAATATCCTTATTTTTACAACTCAAAAATCCAATAATCCAAGAATCTGATCTCCAAAACCACCATAGACAACGTTTTTGAAACCGCCAGAGTAGAGGAGGTGATCGGCGATTTTGTACAACTGAAAAAATCCGGAAGCAACTACAAAGGCCTAAGCCCTTTCACAGACGAACGATCCCCGAGTTTTATGGTGAGTCCCGTTAAGCAGATTTGGAAAGATTTCAGTAGCGGAAAGGGTGGAAATGTGGTGGCCTTTTTAATGGAACACGAGCACTTCACCTATCCCGAAGCCATAAAATATCTAGCGAAGAAATACGCTATAGAAGTAGAAGAAACCGAACAGACCGCTGAAGACAAAGTACAGGCAAACGAGCGCGAAAGTCTTTATTTAGTAAGCGAGTTCGCAAAAGATTATTTTCACAGTACCTTATTGAAAACCGAAGAAGGCAAAGCTATTGGCCTTTCCTATTTCAAAGAACGCGGTTTTACTGATGAAACAATTGAGAAATTCGAGCTAGGCTATTCCCCAGATTCCTGGGACGCCTTCACCAGCCACGCCATCAAAAAAGGCTATAAACTGGAGTTTCTTGAAAAAACTGGTTTGTCCATTGTTAAGGAAGAAAAACAATTCGACCGTTTCAAGGGAAGGGTAATGTTCCCTATCTTGAGTATGAGTGGCCGTACCCTTGGTTTTGGTGGTCGGATTTTAACTTCAGATAAAAAAGCGGCAAAATACTTAAACTCTCCCGAAAGCGATATTTACCATAAAAGCAAAGTGCTTTATGGAATTTTTCACGCCAAACAAAGCATAGCCAAAGAAGATAATTGTTACTTGGTTGAAGGCTATACAGATGTTATCCAGTTTTACCAAACCGGAATCCACAACGTGGTTTCCTCTTCTGGAACGGCCTTGACTTCAGAGCAGATTCGTCTCGTTAATCGGCTTACCAAAAACATCACCGTTCTTTTTGATGGAGACGCCGCAGGACTTCGCGCTTCCTTACGCGGTATCGACTTGATTTTGGAACAGGGGATGAACGTGAAGATCTGCACCTTCCCCGAAGGTGAGGATCCGGACAGTTTCTCTCGCAAAAATTCTTTGGAAGAACTCACGCTTTATTTAGAGGAAAACGCCAAAGATTTTATCACTTTCAAAGCCTCTTTGCTCGCCAACGAAGCCAAGAATGATCCTATAAAAAAGAGTGAGACCATTCACGATATGGTAAACAGCATCGCGAAAATCCCCGATGTGATAAAGCGTGAAGTCTATATTAAGGAATGTTCGCGGATTATGGACATTTCAGAGCAAGTGCTTTTTAATACGCTTGCACAGATTTTTCAGAAGGAAAGAAAAGATGCCTCTAAAAAAGCAATCGTTCCTCAGGAAGCTTTTGAGGTAATTCCTTCAGAAAATAAGATTGAGAAGGTGAATGTACAGTTTCAGTTGGAGCAAAAAATAATTGAGTTATTGTTACTTTATGGCAACGTGGAAGAGGATTTTGAGGAATTGATTTTGGAAGCTGACGAAAAAGGGGAAATTACCTTAAAACCGGAAATCCACAAGTCGCGTGTTTTTGAAAAAATCTATCTCGATCTGCAGGAAGATGAAATTGAGTTTATGAATCCAGAATTTAAAGAGTTATATTTTGAAGTAGTTAACCGATTCAATCAGAACCCGGAAGCCAAAGCCGAAACTTTCATCAATGAATTAGAGCCCAAAATGGCATCTTCTGTCACCCATATTTTGATGGAAGAGGAAAGATATTCCCTCAGCAATTGGGAGCGAAAGGAAATATATGTAAAGGTAAAAGAACAGACCATTGCCCAAATGGTAAGTGAGACCATTCTCAATCTGCGCCGACATTTGGTTTCACAGAAAATCAATGAACTTTCTGAAGCAATGAAGCTAGAGGACAACCTTGGGAAGGAGTCCGGTTTGCAAGAAATTGTGGATTATATAAGCCTTAAAAAAGTGCTTTCCAATAAATTAAACAGAGTACTTTAAATCAATTAAATTGAAACATTCGGGCCTGGTTTATCAATTCGGCCAAGCTTGTTACTTTCAATTTTTTCAGCAAACGTGTTTTATAGGTGCTCACGGTTTTTTCGTTTATTTCCAAAAGCGTAGCTATGTCTTTGTTGCGTTTTCCGTTGGAAAGTAAGTTCAGAACTTCAATTTCCCTTGCAGAAAGTTTTTTATAGCGTCCCATAATCGTGTTGTCATTTATAGACTTGTTGTTGAAGGTTGCCGTAAGCTCTTCGTTCAAAAACACGCCGCCTGTTGCAATGCGTTTAATGGCTTGAAGAAAAACTACTTCTGAAGATGTTTTTGGAATGTATCCGGCAGCACCCGATTTTATAGAGCGCAATGCATAAATTTCTTCTGGATGTGATGAAAAAATGGCGATCCGCGTTCTTGGAAATTCTTCACGGATACTGCGAAGCGCATGAAAACCATTGATTTCCGGTATATCAAGTTCCAATATCAAAATGTCGGGACGCTCCTTTTCCAAACATTTCAGCAATTCTGATCCCCGTGAAACTTTTCCGACTATTGAATATTCATTTGTGCTATCGAGTAAAAATTCTGCACCTTTTCTCGTTATGGGGTGATGGTCTGCAATTACAACTTTTTTCATCTTATTGAATTTATAGATTTATAAAAACTTCAGATCTGGGGGGAGAACTCTGTTTTAATAGTGTAATATTATGACTACATTTTGAATTTATAAAATCTTAAGAGTAAGAATAATAAACCTTTCGTTTAATGGTTAAATTATTCGGTAAAAAACAAGCTTATTTCAGTTCAGCAGGAATTTTACAAATAGGAATTGGCATCATTTTGTGTTGGTTGGCTTTATTAAGTCGTTTATAGATATCAAAAACCACTTGTTGTCTCCCAGAAAAACTGGAACTACTTCTGTCTTTTTCGGACATTTTCATGGCCCATTCCAGTTCGTCATAACTTGCGCCCAATTGGTCTTCATCAGTACGGCTATCGCCAAACAAACCATCTGTTGGAGCGGCTTTCATAATTGAATCGGGAATATTGAGCGCCTTTCCAAGCTGATAAATTTCACTTTTCATCAAATCTGCAATAGGGCTTAAATCTACCCCGCCATCACCATATTTTGTATAAAAACCTACGCCGAAATCTTCAATTTTGTTTCCAGTTCCGGCCACTAGATAACGGTGCAGACCCGCAAAATAATAAAGCGTTGTCATTCGCAAACGGGCGCGTGTATTGGCCAGGGAAAGTTCCAGAGAGCTGTCTTCCGTTGTCTGGGGCAGTTCGATTTTAAACTGTTCAAAAACGGATGTTAGATTAACTTCGGTGTTGCTCACATTGGCAAACTTGTCTTTTAAGAATTGAATGTGCTCGCGTCCACGGCTCACTTGGTTTGGTGCCTGATGAATGGGCATTTCCACACAAAGTGTGCGCATTCCCGTTTTTGCGCAGAGTGCAGAGGTTACCGCTGAATCAATTCCGCCGCTAATTCCAATCACGAATCCGTCCATTCTAGCATTTACGGCATAATTTTTCAGCCAGTTTCCTATGTGATCAATAACTTTTTCAGTCTGCATTTTCTGTGTTTTTAATCTTTTATAATAATACCTTTGCACCGCAAAAGTTGTTAAAGATAAAATTAATATAAAGGAATGACGTTAACCAGCTGTAACATTTTTTCTATTATGAAGTATTGTGTATTGGTTCTTATGGGCGTTTTCTTTTTTTCATGTAACAACGCAAGCAAAGTTGAAAAGGAGATTGAAAAAATTCCTATGAATGTTGAAATCATTCGTTTCGACAAGGAATTTGCGGCAGCAAGTCCAGCAGATCTTCCTAAGCTGAAGGCAGAATTCCCAGCCTTCTTTCCGACGCAATACAACGACAGTATTTGGGTTGAAAAATTGGTCGATACGCTTCAAGACCAACTGGAAAGTGAAGTGCTGAAAACATTTCCGAATGATGAAGCTTTGCAGGAAATCCTTGTTCCACTGTTTCAGCACATAAAATATTATTTCCCAGAATTTAGAACGCCATTGGTTTTAACGACAACTTCAGATGTTGATTATCGCAATAAAGTAATTCTTGCGGAAGGTATGCTGGTTGTAGGTTTGGACAATTATTTGGGCAGTGACCACCGTTTTTATGAAGGCATTGATAAATATATTTCCAAAGAAATGAAGCCGTCCCAAATTGGTCCCGATGTTGCTGAGACCTATGCAAGACGATACATTAAACCTCCAGGCAAGGGTTCGTTTTTGGGGCAAATAGTTTACTTCGGAAAAGAACTTTACTTGAAGGATCTATGGCTTCCAAATATTTCTGACGCGGAAAAAATAGGGTACACAGAAGCGGAATATCAATGGGCCGAGGAGAATGAAGAATATATGTGGCGCTATTTTATTGAGAAAGAATTGCTCTATAGCACCGACCCAAAGCTTGGCGCACGGTTTATTAGTCCGGCGCCTTTTTCAAAATTCTATCTTGAAATAGATAACGAATCCCCGGGAATGTTGGGTCGTTATTTAGGCTGGAAGATAGTTCGTGCCTATATGGAAAACAATAAGACAGCTATTCAACAATTGATGGTTGCAGATGCTGATGAAATATTTAAAAATTCAAAATACAAACCGAAGAAATAATGGCATTAAAACACACTTCTGAAATAAAGCTAAATGTAGGTCTTGACGAGAATAAAATTCCCGAAACCATTCGTTGGACAGCCGAAGACGGCGGAATTACAAACGAAGAAACAAAAGCAGTAATGCTTTCAGTGTGGGACAGTAATAAAAAAGAATCACTTAGAATAGATCTTTGGACAAAGGATATGCCCGTGGACGAGATGAAAATTTTCTTTCACCAAACCTTGAGTGCAATGGCAGATACTTTCCAGCGTGCTACCAATGATGAAAAAATGAGCGATACTATGCGCGATTTCTGTGATTATTTTGCCAAAAAATTGGAGCTAAAAAGAGAATAGACTGATTAAACCTAACGGGCTCAAAGACCTGTCAGGTTTTTATTTAGTCCGTCAATATAATTCAAGACTTCATCTCTTCCAGTAGAATCACTGGCTGAGGTTATGAAATAAGGAGGCATTTCTTCCCAGGTTTCCAGCATTTTTTCACTGTAGGCCTTAATGTTACGCTCCAAAGCTCCTGGCTTCAGTTTATCAGCTTTTGTGAAAATTATGTTGAAAGGAATTCCTGTTTCGCCCATCCATTCCATAAATTCCAGATCGATGGGTTGAGGCTCGTGGCGGCAATCTACCAATACAAAGGCAAGTACCATTTGTTCCCTTTTCTCAAAATAATTGGTTATGAATTTCTGGAAAACTTTCTTGCTGCTTTTAGAAACACGTGCGTAGCCGTAACCTGGCAAATCCACCAAATACCAGTTTTTATTGATGAGAAAGTGATTGATGAGTTGTGTCTTTCCGGGTCTTCCTGAAGTTTTTGCCAAGCTTTTTCGCAGCATAAGCATATTGATGAGGGAGGATTTTCCCACGTTGCTACGCCCAATAAAAGCATATTCCGGCATACGGTCTTTTGGGCATTTGGCAACTTCGCTGTTGCTCATCACAAATTCTGCCGATTTGATTTGCATTTTTTTTGAGTTATGGATTATAATTTATCGGGAAAATACGTTTTTTTAGAAACCTGAAACCTGAAACCTGAAACCTGAAACCTGAAACCTGTAACCTGAAACCTGTAACCTGAAACCCTCTAATACCCGCGCTTAAGCAGCCAAGCATATAGCAATTGGTTAAACTCATCGGGATGTTCCATCATTGCTGCGTGGCCACATTTGTCTATCCAGAATAGTTCTGAATCCGGTAAAAGTTCATCAAATTCTATTGCAACCTCGGGAGGTGTAACATTATCATTTTTACCCCAAATGATGCAAGTTGGCGTGTGCATTTTTGGTAAATCCTTTGCCATATTGTGTCTAATAGCACTTTTGGCGATAGCAAGGGTTCGTATTAGTTTGGTTCGGTCGTTTACGGTTTCATAAACGTCATCCACGATTTCTTTGGTAGCGATGGCTGGATCGTAAAATACGTTTTCGGCTTTTTGTTTTATGTATTCATAATCGCCCCGTTTTGGGTAGCTTTCGCCCATCGCGCTTTCGTAAAGACCAGAGCTTCCGGTAATCACCAAGGCCTTTACTTTTTCGGGATACATTTTTGTACAGAGCAGACCAATATGCCCACCCAAAGAGTTTCCCAAAAGAATAACCTCTTCATAGCCCAAATGATCTATGAACTGTGCTGCGTATTTCGCGAAATTCTTCACGTTTGTGCGCAGCAAAGTCATCTTGTAAATGGGTAGCTCAGGAATTAGAATTTTGTAACCTTTCGGAGGGAAGAAATTTGCAACGCCGTCAAAATTGCTCAACCCGCCCATAAGCCCGTGAAGGATGATTATTGGAGTGCCTTCACCTATTTCTAAATATGAAAATTTTCCTTCTTTCTTTAAGTTTTCCGACATGCTTGGTTGGTGCAATTTAGAAAGACAAAAGTAAACAAAATTATTTCATAAGGTCTATTTAAAATCAGGCTTTGTTGATTACGGTTTCGATTTTACTTTATCTACAAAGTGGTAAAACTTATCAACAAAGTGGTAAAATGTGGTAAAATGTGGTAAAAGTTATATATATTTGAAACTATAAATTGCAAATCGGGAATTTCCACAATGCTCAATCTAATAGGCACATACGAATGTAAAGCAGACGTAAAGGGACGGGTCATGGTGCCTGCGCCTTTAAAAAAGCAGCTGGCTTCGGTAACTCCAGAAGGGTTTGTGATTAAGCGTGCCGTTTTTCAGCCTTGTTTGGAAATATATCCTATGAAGGAATGGGACGCCTTGATGCAGAAAATGGGCGAACTCAACCGCTTTAACAGAAAGAACAACGATTTTATAAGAAGGTTTACGGCGGGTGTAAAAACTGTTGAGCTCGACGCTACGGGCCGTTTGTTGATTCCAAAAGACCTGCTTTCTTTTGCGGGCATCAGCAAGGGAATTGTGCTCTCTTCTGCCATAAATATAGTTGAAGTCTGGGATAAGGATAAATACGAACAGGCTATTGACGATGCGGCAAATGATTTTGCCGACCTAGCCGAAGAAGTAATGGGAAACAAAAGCAATGATGGTGATGGAATATCATAATCCAGTTTTGCTGAATGAAACTGTCGAGGGGCTAAACATAAAACCGGATGGTGTTTATGTGGACGTTACTTTCGGCGGAGGCGGCCACTCCCGCGAAATTCTTAAACGTTTGGGACCAAACGGAAAACTGATTGCATTTGACCAAGATAAAGATGCTTTGGAAAACGATATTGACGATGAGCGATTTCTGCTGATCAATCAAAATTTTCGGTTTCTCAAGAAATTTTTGCGCTTTTACGGTTATAAAACGGTTGATGGAATTTTGGGTGATTTCGGAGTTTCCTCACATCAATTTGACATTGCCGAAAGAGGTTTTTCAACCCGGTTTGAAGCCGATTTGGATATGCGAATGAACCGCGACAGCAATTTTTCGGCATATACGGTTGTCAATAAATATGAAGAAGCCGAATTGCGAGATGTGCTTTCAAATTATGGCGAATTGCGCAGTGCAAAGGGAATGGCGCGGGTAATTGTTGAGGCCCGTGAAGCTGGAAAAATAAAAACCAGCGAACAGCTTAAAAAAGTGCTAAGCAGGTTTCTTCCGCCACATAAAGAAAATAAAATCCTTGCCCAGATTTATCAGGCCATCAGGATTGAAGTGAACCAAGAGCTGGAGGCGTTGAAGGAATTTTTGCTCCAAACTAACGAAGTTTTGGAATCGGGCGGACGCATCAGTTTGATAAGTTATCACTCTTTGGAAGATAGATTGGTGAAAAGATATATACGCAGTGGAATGTATGAGGGAGAACCGGAAAAGGATGTATTTGGAAGAGTAGAAGTGCCATTCAAGGCAGTGGGAAAATTGATAGTTCCTTCCGAAGAAGAAATAAAACAGAACAATCGCGCCCGGAGTGCCAAACTTCGCATCGCAGAAAAAATATAGTTTTCAGAGAAGAGAATAAAGAAGGATAAGGTAAAATGAGTCAATTAACGAACCCCGAATTTTGAGAGAAGGTTTTTACAACATAATAAAAGGAAAATTTTTGGTAAGTGATGACGCACTGAAAAACTGGCGTTTTATCATTTTCCTTTCCCTTTTGGCTTTGATAATGATCGGAAGTTCGCACAGTGCAGATAAAAAAGTGCACAGAATCTCAAAACTGAACGCGCAGGTAAAGGAGCTGAAAAGTGAATATGTAGATGTTCGGATGCTTTTGATGAAGGCCAGAATGGAAAGCAAAATTATTGCCGCAATGGAAAGCCGCGGTTTGCAACCATCATCAACCCCGCCAAAACGAATTCGAATTATCGAGAAAAAAGAATAAAAAAAAACAGACACATAACCACAACAGATAACCGAGCATGGCTTTCGAGGAAAAAAACATATTGAACCGATTATACATCATCGCCGGATGTATGTTCCTCTTCGCCCTGGCCATAAGTGTCAAGTTAATCAATATTCAGTTTGTGGATGGCGAGCAATATAGAGAACTTGCCAAGGAAAATACGACCAAAAATTTTGTAATTCCAGCCAATCGAGGCAATGTCTATGCGGATGATGGCAGTCTTTTGGCAACTTCGGTTCCAAAATACGACATCCGTTTTGACGCAGTTACGGTTACTTCCGAAGATTTCAATGAAAACCTAAAGCCACTTTCTGAAGGTTTGAGCAAGATGTTCGGGAAGCCCGTGTCTTATTATCAGGATATGTTTAGAAAGGCTCGGGCCGATAAAAACCGCTATCAATTGGTGGTAAAAAACTTGGGTTATTCAAATTATATTAAAGTGAAAAATTTGCCCCTTTTCCGAAAAGGACCCTATAAAGGAGGCATTATTGTGGAACAGCGCACAGTTCGCGAACATCCCATTGGGCTAATTGCGCAACGCACCGTAGGCGATGAGGCTTTTGATCGTCCAGGCTATTACGCCGTCGGTCTTGAGGGTGCTTTTAATGATTTATTGACTGGGAAAGAGGGGCATCGTCTTAAACAAAAAATTGCCCAAGGACAATGGAAGCCCATATCTGATGACAACGAGATCGAACCCCAAGATGGTTACGATATTGTTTCGACCATAAATGTGAATATCCAAGATATTGCCCATCATGCACTTTTGAAGCAACTTGAATATTATGAAGCCGAACACGGAAGCGTAATCGTGATGGAAGTGGCAACGGGCGAGATAAAAGCTGTGTCAAATCTTGGACGCACCTCCCAAGGAACGTATTATGAAAAACTAAACTACGCCATCGGCGAATCGCACGAACCTGGCTCTACTTTTAAGGTTATGGCTTTTATGGCCGCTTTGGAGGATAAAGTTATAGACACCAGCACGGTGATTGATACAGGCAATGGTGTAAAAGTTTTCTACGGAAGAAAAATTTACGATTCACATCGTGGCGGTTTCGGAAAAATTTCTGCAGCGCGTGCTTTGGAAGTTTCCTCAAATATTGGTTTGGCGACGATTATTGACGACAACTATGCCAAAAACCCAAATAAATTCATAGACCGTTTAAAAAGCTGGCATTTAACCAAGAAAACCGGTGTTGCAATTAAAGGCGAAGGAGCCCCAATGATTCCCCAACCGGGAGACAAAAAATGGAGCAAGAACGCATTGCCTTCCATGGCCTATGGTTACAATTTACGACTTACGCCTCTGCAAACTCTTACATTCTACAACGCCATTGCCAACAACGGGGTAATGGTAAAACCTCGGTTTATTAAGGAAGTACGTGCTTGGAACGAAAAGGTAACTGTTTACAATACAAAAATATTAAACCCAAAAATCTGTTCGGATGAAACTTTGAAGGAAGTAAAGGAAATCATGAAAAATATAGTGAAACGCGGGACCGCAAAATCACTTTACTCCCCTGATTTTTCAATGGCTGGAAAAACTGGAACTGCACAGACCGAATATTGGATGCCGGACTGGAAAAGCAACCGCCGCTACATTTCTTCGTTCGCGGGATTCTTTCCAGCGGAAAACCCGAAGTATTCCTGTATCGTAATTATTCATAAGCCGAGCACCAAAAAAGGTTTTTATGGAGCAGATGTTTCAGGGCCGGTTTTTAAAAGAATAGCTCAAAAAATATTTACCGATTCTCAAATAATCGATTCTGTGGAAGATGTTGAAAAAACCGATCCAGTGATTGAAAAGGATTATGAGCAGTATTACACAAAGTTGCAGCAACCAGCCAAAACCATTCCCAATGTTACTGGAATGGCGGGCATGGACGCGGTTTCTCTGCTAGAAAATCTTGGGCTTAGAGTTCAGGTTGTTGGCAACGGAACTGTTTCCAGCCAATCCATAAAATCTGGCGAAAACCTTAAAAAAGGACAATTAATAACACTTAACTTATCATGATTTTGTTAAAGGACATATTGTACAAAGTCACCATCGAAAGCGTCGTTGGCAGCACTTCTGTGGCCATAAACAATCTTGAATTTGATTCGCGTAAAGTTTCATTGAACGATGTTTTTGTGGCCATAAAAGGAACTGTTTCCGACGGGCATCAATTCATAAAAAAAGCCGCAGACCAAGGGGCTCTGGCCATTATTTGTGAAACCTTGCCAGAAAATATCGTAAACGGAATAACCTATGTTCAGGTTTCAGACTCGCATAGGGCATTGGCGATAATGGCAGCCAATTACTACGGTAACCCTTCTGAAGAATTGAAGCTGGTTGGAATAACCGGAACCAACGGAAAAACAACGGTTTCTTCATTGTTGTACCAACTTTTCAAAAAAGCTGGAATGGTCTTTTTATCGTTCTTATCGTGATCGGCGTGACGACATGGGTTGGGTTGGCGCGGCTGATTCGGGCGGAGTTTCTTAAGCACAAACAACGTGACTATGTTTTGGCAGCGCGTGCTCTTGGCGTTGGCCATGGACGGATTATCTTTGCGCATATTCTTCCGAATGTTTCACATCTTGTCATTATCACCTTCACATTGGGATTTGTCTCATCTGTCAATCTCGAGGTGTTTCTCAGTTTCGTAAGTATTGGTATTCCCCCGAGTGAACCTACTTGGGGACAGATGATAGCCAAGGGAAAAGATGAGCTTTCACGTGATCCCAGCATTTGGTGGCCGCTGACGAGCGCCACCGTATTCCTCTTTGTCCTGTCGCTGGCGTTCTCCATCTTCGGTGACGCGTTGCGTGACGCTCTCGACCCCAAGCTCCGCACGTAGGGAACTTTTGGACGTTGTGTTTCACGGAAGAGCAGAGGGCGTAGTTTCTGGGGCGCCATCGCATGGCGTCCTATTGTTTGATAAGTCCGTCACGCGAGGGCGCGTGACGCTACATGCAAATCAACCTTGAAAACGTTCTGATCCGCCAGTATGCCTCGATGGCTGTCGTGACAAGCGTTATTCGAGCGGTTAGACTTGGGGCATGCTTTCAAATCGCACCATCTTCGTCACCGTCCCCTGCTACAACGAAGAAACGCAGATCGGCAAGGTTGTCGAAACCATGCCGGCCTTCGTCGACAAGATCGTCATCGTCGATGATGTCAGCCGCGACCGCACGGTGGGGGTGGTCAAAGAGCTTGCCCGGCTTGACTCGCGTGTC
>JAPKFY010000054.1 GCA_026646335.1 Aequorivita sp.
AAAGCTGTTCTCTGCAGAACAGTTCGGAGTGGTTCCAGTCTCGGCATACACATAGATGGTCTGGGTAGTGGTAATCACGTTGCCAGCGAACAATGGAGTGCCCGTTCCACCGCTGCCGGTGAAATAGTTCCCGTTGGTAAGCGCAGGCAGCGTATAGCTGTCGCAAGCGGTAACGTCCGCTGGGTCGTCAACTGTTGGCGTGGTGTTAACCACTATATCAGCAGTATCGCTGTTAGAGCAACCACTGCCATTTGTATAGTTGTAGGTAACCGTGATGGTGCCGCTAAGACCCGCTGGGTTAAAACTCGCAGTTCCATTACCATTATTGGTAACGCCTGTTCCGCTCCAAATTCCATTAGAGTTGGTAGGTGTTCCCGTTAAAGTAATAGGGCTTATATTGTCGCAAAGCGGTCCATAGTTTCCGGCATCAACATTTATTTGATTTGGCTGTGTAATAACGACAGTTTCTTGTGTAGTACAAGTACCATCACTAACAGTTACATTATAAGTACCAGCAGTTAGACCAGATTGGTCTTGTGCTGTTGGATTTAATCCGCTTCCGTTGCTAGTTGTCCATAAATATGTATAGGAAGATGACCCTCCGGTAACACTTAAATCTATAGAGCCATTATTCCCTCCAAAACAAGTTATATTTTGTTGTGTATAACTTGAGTCTAAGTCTGTATTTGTTAATGTAAGCTTTCGGGATGGAGAGGTACAACCCAAAGCTGGATTAAGATAAAAGGCATACCAAACACCAGGAGTTGTAACGGTTGGGTTATTTGGCAAATGATCTGCAGTAACGCTTAAATCTGGATTAGTAGTCCATTTTAAAACGGCGCCCGTTGGAGTTGTTGATGTAACAAAAGAATTGAGCTGCACTTGTGTTGGCGCACAATAAGTTTTTTCGGTCATTGACAATGCAGGGGCATTTGCATAACCCTCAACTGACAATCTTAAACCATCTACCACCACTACAGATCTTCCTGGGTTTCCTGTTTTGTAGAAAACTTCAACGGAAGTAGCGCTTGGGCCTGATTTAAAAGTAATACATCTATTTTCCCAGTATGGATTAATTTCTGTCCAACCACCAGGGTTTTGATTTCCACCATTACCACTTGTGGCAGTGGATAGCCTTGTTGGAAAATCACTGGCTGTATGTTGAACTAAATTTGCGTGGGTATAAGTAAGCGGATCGCCACCAGGCAATTGAACGGCTCCATTTCTAACTCCAAATTGTAAGTTTGGACTATATTCAATTATTGTTCCACCTGTATTATTATTGATATTTACAGTATTATAACGTGGAATAACTGCAATCTCAAAACATACAGTATATGTTGTGTTTGGGATAACAGTTAAAGTCTGACGAATAGCTTCATTTTGATATGAAAATATAGCAAACCCACCACCATCAAAATTTGATTGTTCGATGATTGCTGGATATCTTGTATTTGAATTAACATCAGAGTACGATATATATTGCCCTTCGGACCAGTCTACAGTCCCATCATCGTTCCAGCAAGTATATCTTGCATCAGCTTGATATTCTCCATTGGTACCACCGTAGGCAGTACGGAAGGTTCCACCGCTGACGTCAATTTTTTCAAAAGAACCACATGTAATTAAATTACAGGTTCCTGAAAGATCACCTTTATTAGCATTATTGAAAGCTTCAGCCTTGGATCTAGATCGAAACGATGTATTATATTCTGAAGCTTTTTTATCAAGAGCAGCATTGTATTGATCCAAATACTCTTGAGTATAAGGTAATATCACTTCTTCCCCATCCACAGAACTTTTGACCTGAGAATATCCTTGACTACTCAAGCAAGCTATTAAAATGAGACCTATTAAAAACCTCTTATCAGAAGTAAATAATTTAGTAATTATTTTAAACATAAGTTAGAATTTTATTAATACCGATATCTTTTGACAATCCAATAAGTGAGGACTTCACTTCAATTAATGACCAAATATACAGTGGAATAAGTGTTAAGAAAATACCAACAAACAACTATTAGTTGAACTGTAAAAAATAGTCGGCAAACGACCTAAATTGAATAAAAACGAGTGCTTTTTTGTAGGAAAAATATATACGTGTTAGTACGTATATTCTCTGAATATAAGGCTTTTGGAGAGTACATAGGTAAGAAAAAAAATACCTTTTCAATACATGGTTTATTTTTTTTGGTCAAATTAATCCAGCAAATGCCGTTTTAATACAATTAATTTAAAATCTTCATATGTAACAAAAACGTAGGAAGAAAATCTCTTTCAAAATTTGTAGTCGTATAATAAAAATTCGATAATATTATAGTCATCTACGGTTTAATACTACATTAACAAACTTTATCTTTGCACCCAAAATAGCGAATAACACATGTCTTTAACAAAAGAAATAAAACGCAGAAGAACTTTTGGAATCATTAGTCACCCTGATGCCGGTAAAACCACTTTAACCGAAAAACTATTGCTCTTCGGTGGTGCAATTCAAGAAGCCGGTGCTGTAAAAAGCAACAAAATTAAGAAAGGTGCAACCAGCGATTTTATGGAAATAGAGCGCCAACGTGGAATTTCCGTTTCTACTTCCGTTTTGGCTTTTGAATATGAAGGAATAAAAATCAATATTCTCGATACTCCTGGGCACAAGGATTTTGCCGAAGATACATTTAGAACCTTAACCGCAGTTGATAGTGTAATTGTAGTAATTGATGTTGCAAAAGGAGTTGAGGAACAGACCGAGAAATTGGTTGAAGTCTGCCGCATGCGAAACATCCCAATGATCGTTTTCATCAATAAGATGGACCGCGAGGGAAAAGATGCTTTTGAATTGCTTGACGAAATTGAACAAAAATTGAATCTTCGCGTTACGCCTTTAAGCTTTCCAATAGGGATGGGCTATGATTTTAAAGGAATCTATAATGTATGGGAGAAAAACGTAAACCTTTTTAGCGGCGATAGCAGAAAAAACATCGAGGAAACTATTGAGATTGAGGATGTAAGCAGTACTGAACTTGAAAAACTGATTGGGGATAAAGCGGCTAAAACACTTCGCGAGGAACTGGAATTGGTTTATGAAGTTTACCCAGATTTTGATCGTGAAGAATATTTGGAGGGAAAACTTCAACCTGTATTTTTCGGTTCCGCCTTGAACAATTTTGGGGTTCGGGAATTACTGGATTGCTTTATTGAAATTGCCCCTGCCCCGCGCCCAAAGGAAAGCAACACGCGCTTGGTGAAACCGGATGAAAAGGAATTTTCAGGTTTCGTTTTCAAAATACATGCAAACATGGACCCGAAGCACCGCGACCGTTTGGCTTTCGTAAAAATTGTGTCTGGAACTTTTGAAAGGAACTCTCCTTATTTACATGTTCGTCACGGGAAAAAATTGAAATTCAGTAGTCCCAATGCTTTCTTTGCCGAAAAGAAACAAATTGTTGATATTTCCTATCCCGGTGATATCGTTGGCCTTCACGACACTGGGAATTTCAAGATTGGCGATACGCTTACCGAAGGCGAAGAAATGCAGTACAAAGGCATTCCAAGCTTTTCTCCGGAACACTTTAAATACATCAACAACGCAGACCCAATGAAGAGCAAACAGCTTGAAAAGGGTATCGACCAATTGATGGATGAAGGTGTTGCGCAGCTTTTCACTTTGGAATTGAATGGAAGAAAAGTTATCGGTACCGTTGGCGCGCTGCAGTTTGAAGTAATCCAATACCGCTTGGAACACGAATACGGCGCTATATGTTCTTATGAAAACCTGAACGTGCACAAAGCCTGTTGGGTAGAGCCCAAAGACTCTAAAAGCGAAGAATTTATAGATTTCAAAAGAGTTAAAGCGAAATTTTTGGCGAAAGACAAGCGTGGACAATTGGTATTCTTTGCCGATTCAGCGTTTACGCTTCAAATGACGCAATCAAAATATCCAAATGTGAAACTTCACTTTGTGAGTGAGTTTGAAAAAACCGGAAGTGAGAAAAAAGAAAGGCACTAGGCAAAATAACTCATTGGTAAATAAAAAATCCAGCTAAAAGAGCTGGATTTTTTTGTTATGCTTCGCCTGTAGGGCCAAAGTTTAAAGGAATGGGCGGCTGCTCATAATCCTTTATTTCGCCGTGGGCGATTTCAAATCGTTTAACGTTGTCTCCCAATGCTTTCAAAAACCTTTTGGCGTGTTGTGGTGTCAAGATAATTCTGGACTTCACTTTGCTTTTAGGGATTCCTGGCATTATGGTTACAAAATCAACTACAAATTCAGAAACAGAATGGTTGATGATGGCCAAGTTGCTATAAATGCCCTGTGCCACGCTTTCATCCAACTCGATATTGATCTGTCCTTGCTTTGGTTGTTCTTTTTTTTGATCTGCCATTGTTAGATTTTAGACGTTAGATATTAGGCTTTAGATTTCTCTATCTAAAAAAAGAAAAGGGGCGTTTTGGAAAACGCACCCTTTTCAATATTAATTATAGTTTACTTCTTGCTTTACGCGGTTCATTTCCTCAAGTTCTTGTTTTGAGCCCACAATTATGGTGTCATACCTACGCATTCCGGTTCCGGCTGGTATTTTATGTCCTACAATTACGTTTTCTTTCAAGCCTTCCAAGGTATCAACTTTACCGGCAACAGCAGCTTCGTTCAGTACTTTGGTAGTTTCCTGGAAGGAAGCCGCAGAGATGAAAGATTTAGTCTGTAACGACGCTCTTGTGATACCCTGAAGTACCGGAGTTGCTGTAGCAGTAACCACATCACGAGCTTCTGCAAGAACTTTATCGTTTCTTCTCAACAAAGAGTTTTCATCACGAAGTGTACGTGGAGAAAGGATTTGTCCTTCCTTCAAGTTCTGAGAATCACCTGCATTGGTAACAACCTTCATTCCGAAGATTTTATCGTTTTCTTCGATGAAATCATCTTTATGGGCCAATTGATCTTCAAGGAAAGTAGTATCTCCCGGATCTTCAATTCTAACTTTACGCATCATTTGGCGAACAACCACTTCAAAATGCTTGTCGTTGATTTTCACCCCTTGCAGACGGTAAACCTCTTGGACTTCGTTCACAAGATATTGCTGTACTGCTGAAGGGCCTTTAATGCGAAGGATGTCTTCTGGCGTGATAGAACCATCAGAAAGTGGCATACCTGCACGAACGTAATCGTTTTCTTGAACAAGAATTTGGTTTGAAAGTTTCACCAAATACTTTTTCACTTCGCCCAATTTGGACTCAACGATAATTTCGCGGTTTCCACGTTTAATTTTTCCGAAGGAAATTACACCATCAATCTCGCTAACTACTGCTGGGTTTGAAGGGTTACGTGCTTCAAAAAGTTCGGTAACACGTGGAAGACCTCCCGTAATATCACCTGCTTTCGCAGATTTACGTGGAATTTTCACAAGAATTTTACCGATCTTGATCTTGTCGCCATCGTCCACCATCAAGTGGGCACCAACAGGCAAGTTATAACTACGGATAACTTCGTCTTTCTTCCCTAAAATCTGAAGGGTTGGAATACGTTTTTTATCTCTTGATTCAGAAATTACCTTTTCTTGAAAACCAGTCTGCTCATCAATTTCGACCTGATAGGTTAAACCTTGAACAATGTTTTCATACTTGATTTTTCCAGCAAATTCTGAAATAATTACACCGTTATATGGATCCCAAGAACACACTACATCACCAGCATTTAAGCTATCGCCATCTTTCACATACAGTGTGGAACCGTAAGGAATGTTGTTGGTACTTAGTGTAATTCCTGTTTTCTTGTCAACCAGTTTTAATTCTGAAGTACGAGAAATAACAATATCCACGGCTTTTCCTTGACTGTCTTCACCTTTAACGGTTTTAAGATCTTCGATCTCGGCCTTACCGTCAAATCTAACAACCAATTTGTTTTCTTCAGAAATGTTGCCCGCAATACCTCCCACGTGGAACGTACGAAGTGTAAGCTGGGTACCCGGCTCACCAATGGATTGAGCTGCAACAACACCAACAGCTTCGCCACGCTGAACCATTTTATTGGTAGCAAGGTTACGGCCGTAGCATTGTGAACAAATTCCCTGTTTTGCCTCGCAGGTAAGTGCGGAACGAACTTCCACTCTTTCCAATGGAGATTTTTCGATTGCATCAGCAATTTCCTCAGTAATATGATCACCGGAGGCAACCAATAATTCTTTGGTAAGAGGGTTTACAACATCATTAAGCGCAGTACGCCCAACAATCCTTGCTGATAGAGTTTCAACTACTTCCTCGTTTTTCTTCAAGGCTGAAACCTCGATTCCGCGAAGTGTATAACAATCTTCAATATTGATGATAACATCCTGCGAAACATCAACCAAACGACGGGTTAGGTAACCTGCATCCGCTGTTTTAAGAGCCGTATCCGCAAGACCTTTACGTGCACCGTGGGTAGAGATAAAGTATTCAAGAATAGAAAGACCTTCCTTAAAGTTGGAAAGAATTGGGTTCTCAATAATTTCGCCACCACCGGAGTTTGATTTTTTCGGTTTCGCCATCAATCCACGCATACCTGTTAACTGACGGATTTGTTCCTTAGAACCCCTCGCTCCAGAATCAAGCATCATATACACAGAGTTGAAACCTTGCTGATCTTCGCGAATACGCTTCATAGAAAGCTCGGTAAGTTCGGCGTTGGTCGCAGTCCAAATATCAATTACTTGGTTGTAACGTTCGTTGTTTGTAATAAGACCCATGTTGTAGCTATTGATAATTCCATCCACCTGAGTGTTGGCGCTATCAATCATACTTTGCTTTTCAGCAGGGATAATAATATCACCAAGACTGAAAGACAATCCACCTTCAAAAGCGAATTTATATCCAAGGGTTTTAATTTCATCTAGGAAAGCTGCAGTAACAGGAACTGAAGTTACTTTCAAAATCCCCCCAATAATATCACGAAGTGACTTTTTGGTCAATACTTCGTTGATGTATCCAGCAGCTTCAGGAACTTTCTCGTTAAAGATTACTCTTCCTAAGGTTGTGGTGATGATTTGTTTTACCAATTCACCTTTATCGTTAAAGTCTGTTGTGCGTATTCTTATTTCAGCGTTCAAGTCTACCATTCCTTCGTTGTAGGCAATGATAGCTTCTTCAGCAGAATAAAAAGTTAGTCCTTCCCCTTTCACTTTTACATCATCAGTAGATTTTCTAAGTTTGGTCATATAGTAAAGACCCAAAACCATATCCTGAGAAGGAACCGCAACTGGCGAACCGTTTGCTGGGTTCAAAATGTTATGTGAAGCAAGCATCAACAACTGACATTCCAAAATTGCCTCTGGCCCAAGTGGAAGGTGAACCGCCATCTGGTCACCATCAAAATCCGCGTTAAATGCGGTACATACCAATGGGTGTAACTGGATTGCTTTTCCTTCAATCAATTTAGGCTGGAAAGCTTGAATACCAAGTCTGTGCAAAGTTGGGGCCCGGTTAAGCATAACTGGGTGACCTTTCAATACGTTTTCAAGAATATCCCAAACTACAGGCTCTTTTTTATCTATAATTTTCTTTGCAGATTTTACGGTTTTTACAATCCCTCTTTCAATCAATTTACGGATTACGAAAGGTTTGTAAAGTTCGGCTGCCATATCTTTTGGAATCCCGCATTCGAACAATTTCAATTCCGGTCCAACGACGATTACCGAACGAGCCGAATAATCCACACGCTTACCAAGCAAGTTTTGACGGAAACGACCTTGTTTACCTTTCAATGAATCTGAAAGGGATTTCAACGGACGGTTGCTATCAGTTTTTACTGCTGAAGATTTACGTGTGTTATCGAACAATGAATCTACCGATTCCTGAAGCATACGTTTTTCGTTACGAAGAATTACTTCTGGAGCTTTAATCTCCATCAATCGCTTCAAACGGTTGTTGCGTATAATTACACGACGGTATAAATCATTTAAATCTGAAGTTGCGAAACGACCACCATCAAGCGGCACCAACGGACGTAATTCTGGTGGAATAACCGGAACTACCTTCATAATCATCCACTCGGCCCTGTTTTCGCGGTTTTTGTTTGCATCGCGAAGGGCTTCCACAACTTGAAGACGCTTTAACGCTTCAGTTTTACGTTGTTTTGAAGTTTCGTTATTTGCTTTATGGCGCAGGTTGTAAGACAAAGTGTCTAAATCGATTCTCTGTAAAAGATCGATCAAGCACTCTGCTCCCATTTTCGCGATAAATTTGTTTGGATCGCTTTCTTCCAAATACTGGTTTTCCTGTGGAATTGAATCAAGGATTGCAAGATATTCTTCTTCTGTAAGGAAGTCCAATCTTTTAACATTTTCACCACCTTCATATTTTGCAATACCTGGCTGAATTACTACATAACGCTCGTAGTAAATAATCATATCCAATTTCTTGGAAGGTAATCCAAGAAGGTAACCAATTTTGTTTGGAAGACTGCGGAAGTACCAAATGTGCGCCACGGGGACTACCAAGTTGATATGCCCCACACGGTCACGACGTACTTTCTTCTCCGTTACTTCCACACCACAACGGTCACAAACAATACCTTTGTAGCGTATTCTTTTATATTTACCACAGGCACATTCATAATCCTTTACAGGACCGAAAATGCGCTCACAGAAAAGACCGTCACGCTCTGGTTTGTGCGTACGGTAGTTTATTGTTTCGGGCTTTAGAACTTCACCACGTGATTCCGCCAATATGGATTCAGGGGAAGCCAAACCAATAGAAATCTTATCAAATTTCTGTACTGTGTTTTCTTTATTTCTGTTCATCATGATTTAAAATAAACTTTGTTGTTAAATGGAGGGTTTAACTCCTCGGAAGAAATTTATGATGCCCCTCCGCCGCAGCGGAGGGATTATCACTATTCCTCTAATCTAATGTCAAGACCCAATCCTTTCAATTCGTGCATAAGTACGTTGAAAGACTCCGGTAATCCTGGTTCTGGCATGGTTTCACCTTTTACGATTGCCTCGTAGGTTTTCGCCCTTCCAATAACATCATCAGATTTAACAGTCAATATTTCTCTAAGCGTGCTGGACGCACCGTATGCTTCCAAGGCCCAAACTTCCATCTCTCCAAAACGCTGACCACCAAATTGTGCTTTACCACCAAGTGGTTGTTGCGTAATAAGTGAGTACGGCCCTATGGAACGTGCGTGCATCTTGTCATCTACCATGTGGCCCAGTTTCAGCATATAGATTATACCTACGGTTGCAGGTTGGTCAAAACGCTTCCCGGTTCCCCCATCAAATAGATAGGTATGTCCAAATCTTGGAATTCCAGCTTCATCGGTCAATTCATTGATCTGGTCTATGGTTGCTCCGTCAAAAATTGGGGTTGCATATTTGCGGCCTAATTTCTGTCCAGCCCATCCAAGAACGGTTTCATAAATCTGCCCAATGTTCATACGCGATGGTACCCCAAGTGGGTTCAACACGATATCTACGGGAGTTCCATCTTCAAGGAAAGGCATATCTTCCTCACGGACAATACGTGCAACAATACCTTTGTTTCCGTGACGTCCCGCCATCTTGTCCCCTACTTTCAGTTTACGCTTTTTAGCGATGTAAACTTTTGCAAGTTTCAAAATTCCGGATGGAAGCTCATCTCCAACAGAGATGGTAAACTTCTCACGACGCAAGTTACCTTGAAGGTCGTTTTCCTTAATTTTATAGTTGTGCATTAAATCTGCCACCAACACGTTGGTTTCATCATCAGTAGACCAAGTACCTCCAATTAAGTGGGTATAATCATCAACCGAGTGAAGCATTTTTAATGTAAACTTTTTACCTTTTGGGAATACTATTTCACCAAGGTCATTATTAATGCCTTGCGCAGTTTTTCCACCTACAATGGCGAAAAGTTTTTCAACCAAAACATCTTGAAGTGCTACGAATTTTGCTTCGTATTTTGCTTCAAGTTCTGCGATGTCTTCTTTGTCTTTCGCACGCTTGCGTTTGTCTTTTACGGCACGGGCAAACAATTTCTTGTCTATTACCACACCGTTCAAAGATGGCGAAGCTTTAAGCGAAGCATCCTTTACATCACCTGCTTTGTCACCAAAAATGGCGCGAAGCAGTTTTTCTTCTGGCGTTGGATCGCTTTCTCCTTTTGGAGTGATTTTTCCGATAAGGATATCGCCAGGTTTTACCTCGGCTCCAATTCGGATCATACCGAATTCATCCAAATCTTTTGTTGCTTCTTCCGAAACGTTTGGAATATCATTGGTCAATTCTTCGTTACCTAATTTAGTATCTCGAACTTCCAAAGAGTATTCGTCAATATGGATAGAAGTGAAAATATCTTCACGAACCACTTTTTCAGAAATAACGATCGCATCTTCAAAGTTATAACCTTTCCAAGGCATGAAGGCAACCTTCATGTTTCGTCCCAGGGCAAGTTCTCCTTTTTCAGTAGCATAACCTTGACAAAGTACCTGTCCTTTTTTCACTCTATCACCTTTGCTAACAATAGGCTTCAAGTTAATAGAAGTACTTTGGTTTGTCTTTCTGAATTTTACCAGTTGATATGTTTTTTCATCAGAATCAAAACTAACCATACGTTCGTTTTCGGTACGGTCATATTTAATAGTGATTTCGTTTGCATCAACATATTCTACCACACCGTCTCCTTCAGCATTTATCAAAACACGGCTATCTGAAGCAACTTGTCTTTCAAGACCAGTTCCAACAATCGGTGAATCTGCAATCAATAAAGGTACCGCCTGGCGCATCATGTTTGAGCCCATCAGTGCACGGTTTGCATCATCGTGTTCCAAGAAAGGAATCAACGATGCAGAAATAGATGCAATCTGGTTTGGTGCAACGTCTGCGTAATTTAAAACGGTTGGATCAACCAACGGGAAATCACCTTCCATACGTGCAATAACCTTATCGGCCTCAATTACACCTTTATCAGATAATGGAATGTTAGCCTGTGCAATGTGCTTTTCTTCCTCTTCTTCAGCAGAAAGATAAACCGGTTCATGCTTCAAGTCTATTTTACCATCTGTTACTTTACGGTACGGGGTTTCGATGAAACCAAGATTGTTCACCTTCGCATAGACCGCAAGTGAAGAAATAAGACCAATGTTCGGTCCTTCCGGAGTTTCAATCGGGCAAAGTCTTCCGTAGTGGGTATAGTGAACGTCACGAACCTCGAACCCTGCTCTTTCACGGGAAAGACCTCCTGGCCCAAGAGCGGAAAGACGACGCTTGTGCGTAATCTCTGCCAGTGGATTGGTCTGGTCCATAAACTGTGAAAGCTGGTTGGTACCAAAGAATGAGTTGATAACGGAAGATAAAGTCTTCGCATTGATCAAATCAATAGGCGTAAACACCTCGTTGTCACGAACGTTCATACGCTCGCGGATGGTACGCGCCATACGGGCAAGACCAACACCAAACTGTTGTGACAATTGCTCACCTACAGTACGTACACGACGGTTGCTAAGGTGGTCAATATCATCAATCTCAGCTTTAGAGTTGATAAGCTCGATCAAATATTTAACGATGGTTATGATATCTTCCTTGGTAAGTACTTGCTTGTCCATAGGGATATCAAGGCCCAGTTTTTTGTTCATTCTGTAACGGCCTACTTCCCCAAGATTATATCTTTGGTCGCTGAAGAAAAGTTTGTGGATTATTCCACGGGCAGTTTCCTCATCGGGTGGTTCAGCGTTACGAAGTTGTCTATAAATATGTTCTACCGCTTCCTTTTCAGAGTTGGTAGGATCTTTTTGCAAAGTGTTGTGGATAATGGCGTAGTCTGCCAAAAGGTTATCCTCTTTGTGCAACAGAATAGTTTTTGAGCCAGAATCAATTACTTCATCGATGTGTTCTTTTTCAAGAACAGTATCACGGTCCAAAATAATTTCGTTACGCTCAATGGAAACTACCTCGCCAGTATCTTCATCCACGAAATCCTCGTGCCATGTTTTAAGAACACGAGCGGCTAGTTTACGGCCTATGTATTTTTTAAGCCCAGTTTTTGAAGCTTTCACTTCTTCCGCTAGGTCAAATATTTCAAGAATATCCTTATCCCTTTCAAAACCAATAGCACGGAAAAGTGTAGTTACCGGCAACTTTTTCTTACGGTCAATATAGGCGTACATTACGCTGTTTATGTCTGTGGCGAACTCAATCCATGAACCTTTGAAAGGAATTACACGGGCAGAGTAAAGTTTGGTTCCATTTGCGTGGAACGACTGGCCAAAGAATACACCTGGTGAACGGTGAAGCTGTGATACAACTACACGTTCGGCCCCGTTAATGCAGAAGGTTCCGCTTGGGGTCATATAAGGAATGGTACCTAAGTAAACATCTTGTACGATGGTTTCAAAATCTTCGTGCTCGGCATCTGTACAGTACAGTTTCAAACGCGCTTTAAGAGGCACGCTATAAGTTAGACCACGCTCAATACATTCCTGGATGGAATATCTTGGCGGATCCACAAAATAGTCTAAAAACTCTAAAACGAATTGGTTGCGGGTATCGGTAATCGGGAAATTTTCCAAAAAGGTTTTGTACAATCCTTCTTGGCCTCTTTCTTCTGATTTGGTTTCCAACTGGAAAAAATCCTGAAAGGATTTAATCTGAATGTCCAAAAAGTCGGGGTAATCCGGCTTATTTTTTACAGAGGAAAAATTCAATCTTTCAGTTTGCGTTGCTGACATCTATGGACGGAATTTTAATTAAAATGAAAATGAAAAAATCGTATAAAAAGGCATTAACCATTATATACGCAAAATGGTTTAGGTCTTTCCCGACTTATCGGGAAGACCTAAACCTTAAGGTTTGGAACGTAAGGAGCTTACTTAAGCTCAACCTCAGCTCCAGCTTCTTCTAGTTGTGCTTTTAAAGCTTCAGCCTCATCTTTAGACACACCTTCTTTTATTGGAGAAGGAGCGTTGTCAACCAATTCTTTTGCTTCTTTAAGACCAGCACCAGTTAATTCCTTAACTAGTTTTACAACTGCAAGTTTAGATGCACCAGCAGCTTTCAAAATTACTGTGAATTCTGATTGCTCTTCAGCGGCTTCTACTGCAGCACCTCCACCAGCAGCAACAGCAACAGCTGCAGCAGCAGGCTCAATGCCATACTCGTCTTTTAATATTGTAGCTAACTCATTAACTTCTTTTACTGTAAGGTTAACCAATTTTTCTGCGAAATCTTTCAAATCTGCCATTTCTATCGTTTTTAAAAATAATTGTGTTTATATAAATTAATTAGTGCAAAATGTATTTTATCCTTCTCTTTCGGATAAGGTTTTAACAAGTCCTGCGATTGTATTACCACCACTCTTAAGTGCTGAAATAACATTTTTAGCAGGTGATTGCAACAACCCGATAATCTCTCCAATAAGTTCGTCTTTAGATTTAAGGTTAACCAAGTTATCCAATTGATCATCACCTACGTAAATAGATTCTTGGATAAAAGCTCCTTTCAATAAAGGCTTATCAGATTTTCTTCTGAATTCTTTAATTACTTTGGCAGGTGCATTACCTGTTTCAGAAAACATTAAGGAAGTGTTTCCTTTAAGTATTCCCGTTAATTCACCAAAGTCCTTATCTGAACTCTCCATTGCTTTTTTAAGCAATGTGTTCTTAACAACTGCCAACTGAACACCTGCTTTGAAACAAGCGCGGCGAAGGTTAGTCGTATTCCCTGCGTCTAGGCCTGAAATGTCTGCCAAATAGATATTAGCATTATCAGACAACTGGGCAGTCAACGTTTCAATTACTTGTGATTTTTCTTCTCTTGTCATAATTTCCAGTTTTTACTGCTCAGTAAACCTTTTTGTGTCAACTTGCACTCCTGGGCTCATGGTGCTGGACATAAATATACTTTTTATGTAAACACCTTTTGCCGCTTGTGGCTTTAGTTTAACGAGGGTTGTTAATATTTCTCTTGCGTTTCCTGCAATTTTATCGGCATCAAAAGATGCTTTCCCGATTGCTGCGTGCACAATACCAGTTTTGTCAACTTTAAAGTCGATTTTACCAGCTTTTACATCAGAAACTGCTTTAGCAACGTCCATTGTTACTGTACCTGTTTTTGGGTTTGGCATAAGGCCACGTGGTCCTAAAATACGTCCTAAAGGACCCAATTTACCCATTACGCTTGGCATAGTTACAATTACGTCAACATCTGTCCATCCTCCTTTAATTTTGTCGAGGTACTCATCAAGACCTACGTAGTCTGCTCCTGCTTCTTTGGCTTCGGCTTCCTTATCTGGTGTTACCAATGCCAATACTTTTACGTCTTTACCGGTTCCGTGAGGAAGGGTAACAACGCCTCTAACCATTTGGTTCGCTTTACGTGGATCCACGTTAAGACGTACCGCAATGTCTACAGAAGCATCAAACTTTACGCTGGTGATTTCTTTTATTAAAGCAGAAGCCTCAGCCACGGTATAGGTTCTATCCTCTACCTTTAGTTTAGCTTCCTTTTGCTTTTTAGTTAATCGTGCCATTTTATAGATTCTTTTTTCAGATTAAAAAGGTGCGTCACCTTTTACTTTAACTCCCATAGAACGTGCAGTACCAGCTACCATTTTCATAGCAGACTCTACGGTAAATGCATTAAGATCGGGCATTTTGTCTTCCGCGATCATTTTTACTTGGTCCCAAGAGATAGTGGCTACTTTTTTTGCGTGTGGTTCACCGGAGCCTTTTTTTACTTTAGCAGCTTCTAGTATTTGCACTGCAGCGGGTGGGGTTTTAATAACAAAATCGAAAGACTTGTCTTTATAAACCGTGATCGCTACTGGCAATACTTTCCCTTGCTTATCTTGGGTTCTAGCATTAAATTGCTTACAGAACTCCATGATATTAACACCGGCAGCACCAAGAGCAGGCCCAACTGGTGGTGATGGATTAGCAGCACCTCCGCGAACTTGCAACTTAACAACTTTACTTATTTCTTTTGCCATTTCTAATTTTTAATGTGGTCTTTCAAAAGTGGAAGCCTCTGAAAAAACCTATTAAGCGTAACAATTAAACTTTTTCTACTTGCATATAGCTCAATTCTAATGGTGTTTTTCTTCCAAAGATTTTCACCATTACCTCAAGCTTGCGTTTTTCTTCATTTATTTTTTCTACGGTACCGTTAAATCCATTGAATGGTCCGTCTATTACCTTTACTGTTTCGCCTATAGTGAAAGGGATGTTTACGCTGTCATCTTTCACTGAAAGCTCATCTACCTTACCTAACATTCTGTTTACTTCAGACTGTCTAAGCGGCACGGGATCTCCGCCTTTGGTTTCACCCAAAAAGCCAATTACTCCGTTTATTGATTTAATGATGTGTGGAATTTCTCCCCCCAAATTTGCCTGTATCATTATGTAACCGGGAAAGTAAACGCGTTCTTTGTTTACTTTTTTTCCGTTACGAATCTGTATTACTTTTTCAGTGGGTACGAGTACTTGATCAATATAATCTTCAAGCTCCAATCGTTTTATCTCAGTTTCGATATACGATTTGATCTTGTTTTCCTGTCCACTTACTGAACGGACTACATACCACTTTTTTGTACTTGTTGTTTCGGTCATTGCTTACGACTTGATCCAATCAAAATACATCCCTACCACTTTACTAAAAACGGTATCTACACCCCAAACCGCTAAAGCTAACAGTACAGAAAATACCGCTACAATAACAGTTAACTTCTGTGCTTCCGCCCAAGTAGGCCAAGTAACGTGATTCTTAAGTTCTTTGTACGATTCTGTAATATAGTTTGCCATGTTGTCGCAGTTTAAAATTTACTAAATGCACCATTAAAGGTCTTCATCTTTAGCACTGGTTGAGAAGCTCCTTTCGACTCGTTATCACGTCGCTCAGGATATCCCGAAACCTCGGGACTCGCCTCAATGCATTTCAATATTTCAATTTAGCACGGGTTGGGAGACTCGAACTCACGACACCTGGTTTTGGAGACCAGTGCTCTACCAACTGAGCTAAACCCGTAGATTAAATATTTCTATTTAAATCTTTCTTCGCGCTCTACAATCCCAATAGTTATCAGGAGAGTTAAACCCGCTATAAAAGCCAAGGTATCCCGAAGTAAATTCGGGACACCCAGAACTTTTTATTATTTGATAATTAATCTAAAATTTCAGTTACCTGACCTGCACCTACGGTACGTCCACCTTCGCGGATAGCGAAACGAAGACCTACGTTCATTGCAATTGCTTGAAGCAATTCAACGTGAATAGTCAAGTTATCACCAGGCATAACCATTTCAACACCATCAGGAAGCATGATAGTTCCAGTTACGTCTGTTGTACGAACGTAAAATTGCGGACGGTAGTTGTTGTGGAATGGAGTGTGACGTCCACCTTCTTCTTTTTTAAGGATATAAACCTCAGCTTTGAATTTAGCGTGTGGTGTTACAGAACCTTTTTTACAGATAACCATACCACGACGGATATCGTTCTTTTCAATACCTCTTAAAAGGATACCAACGTTATCTCCTGCTTCACCTCTATCAAGAATTTTACGGAACATCTCTACTCCAGTAACGGTAGAAGTCAATTTTTCAGCACCCATCCCGATGATGTCAACAACATCACCTGTATTAGCTACACCTGTTTCAATACGTCCTGTTGCAACAGTACCACGACCAGTAATAGAGAATACATCTTCAATAGGCATTAGGAAAGGCTTATCAACATCACGTGTTGGCAATTCAATCCAAGTATCAACAGCCTCCATCAACTGAAGAACCGTATCAACCCATTTTTGCTCACCGTTAAGTGCGCCAAGTGCAGAACCAGCAATTACAGGCCCATTATCACCATCATACTCGTAGAAGTTAAGAAGATCACGGATCTCCATTTCAACCAATTCAAGTAATTCTTCATCATCAACCATATCCACTTTGTTCATGAATACAACCATACGTGGAATACCTACCTGGCGACCAAGAAGGATGTGCTCACGTGTTTGTGGCATTGGTCCGTCTGTAGCAGCAACAACTAGAATAGCACCGTCCATTTGGGCAGCACCAGTAACCATGTTCTTCACGTAATCCGCGTGACCAGGACAGTCAACGTGTGCGTAATGACGGTTAGCTGTTTGGTACTCTACGTGTGAAGAGTTGATTGTTATACCTCTTTCTTTCTCCTCTGGAGCGTTATCAATTTGGTCGAATGATCTGGCTTCCGAATAACCCGCATCGGCCATTACTTTGGTAATAGCTGCGGTTAACGTTGTTTTACCGTGATCTACGTGTCCAATTGTACCAACATTTAAGTGTGGTTTTGACCGATCGAATGTTTCTTTTGCCATTTTGTATTAATTTTAATCTTAGTTATAAATATATTAGTGTTACTTGTAATCAAATTTGAGCCAATGATGGGAATTGAACCCATGACCTCTTCCTTACCAAGGAAACGCTCTACCCCTGAGCTACACCGGCCTTTGCTAGTTGCAGGTTTCAAGTTACAGGTCTCAAGTTTCAAGTTTATAGTTAGAACTTAACTTAATAACCAATAACTATTAACTATTAACTTTTTTGAGCGGGAGACCGGGTTCGAACCGGCGACATTCAGCTTGGAAGGCTGACGCTCTACCAACTGAGCTACTCCCGCAATTTTTTTTAAAATTCCAATAAGTGAAATTCCAAATTCCAAAATACTTAAGAACATTTCCAATTCAAGGTCCAAATTCTTTTGGAATCTGGGGCTTGAAAATTGGAATTTTCAAACTGTGGGGAGAGCAGGATTCGAACCTGCGAAGACGTAGTCAGCAGATTTACAGTCTGCCCTCGTTGGCCGCTTGAGTATCTCCCCTTTTTTGGAAATTTCAAAATAAAAATCCCAAATTCCAAAATTTCAAATTTCCTGCCTCCGCAAGAATTTTAAAGAGCCGATAGAGGGACTCCCTTCGACTGCGCTCAGGATAAACTTTTCGTCCCTCAATTAAAAACCGTTACAATAAAGTACACTCTTTAATTACCTAAGCTTTTCTAAATATTTCAAGAGCCGATAGAGGGACTCGAACCCACGACCTGCTGATTACAAATCAGCTGCTCTAGCCAGCTGAGCTACATCGGCTTTTTGACCTCTTGTTACAGCTATTTTTTAGCCATAAAAAAGTCCGCTATTTCTAACGGACTGCAAATGTAGAGAAATTATTTTTTCTACAAAACTTTTTCTAAAAAATTATATTACAAATATGCTTTTTGTTTCTGTTTTCTTTTTTTTAACTGTCTTTCCAATGACTTTACCACATCGTCTGTAGCCTCTTCAAAAGTCTTGGCCTCTTTCTTCACCATTAAATCATCGCCGGGAATGCTCAGTAAAACTTCAACTACTTTATTTTCCTTCTCGCTCGTTTTCTGGACTTTCAAATACACATCGGCAAAAACGATCTTATCATAAAACTGTTCCAGTTTGGACAATCTCTTTTCAACAAATACCAATAACTCATCCTTGGCCGCAAAATTTGGGGTCTGCACATTTACTTTCATATTATATTATTTTATAAGTTAATATACTATGTATTTTTTTGCCATAAGCCTCTTTTGGTTTCGTTTAATTACGCGGGTGTGAATTTTTATAAACCTCTTTTAACTTGGCTATACTATTTTGAGCATAAACCTGAGTTGAAGCGAGACTGGAATGACCCAGTAGTTCTTTCACAGCATTGATATCTGCCCCTTCGTTCAAAAGATGTGTTGCAAAAGAATGCCGTAAAATATGCGGGCTTTTCTTTACTTTTTCCGAAGTTCTACTAAAGTATGTATTTATAATCCTATAGACAAGCATTTCATAAACTTTAACCCCTTTTTGAGTGAGAAATAAATAATCTACACCTTTTATATTTTCAAGCTGCTCCCGAAATGGCAAATACCCATTGATTGTATTAAGCACCGAAGGCAATAGGGGTATGATTCGCTCTTTGTTTCTTTTCCCCAGAACTTTGATGGTTTTCTGCGCAAATGAAACATCATTCAATTTTATATTGATGAGCTCTGCCCTCCGTATTCCTGTAGAATAAAAAAGTTCTACTATCAATCTATCACGCAATCCTTCAAAATTATTTTCAACCTGCAGCATTTCCATCACATTCCCAATCTCTTTTTCTGAAAAAGGGACTTGAATTTTTTTTGAGGTTTTTAATGCTTTGTGCTTCGCCAGCGGATTGATTTCAATCTGGCTCGTTTTCAACAGAAACTTGTAGTAGGTTTTGAGGGAAGAAATTTTTCGGTTTACCGTCCGGTTTGAAATTCCGGAATCTACCAGTGAAACAATCCAGCTTCTAACAATGGAATAATTAACAGTTACAATATCTGCATATTGGTATACTTCCGAAGCAAACTTTTGAAAATCCTCCAAATCCTTCAAATAAGCGGTCACCGTATGTGGCGAATACTTTTTTTCGAGTTGCAGGTAGTCTGTGAAGGCTTGAAAGGGCATTCGTGTTTTTAGATTTTAAGCCCTTCGACTGTGCTCAGGGCGACAATTGTATTACAAAATAACTCAATAACCCTTTAACCCAATAACTTTTACTCATAAAAAAAAATCCGCTGGAAATTTTTTCCAGCGGATTTATATGCTTGAGATTCCTGTCTTCACAGAAATCCACTAAATATCCTCCTGATCTCTAAGGCTCTGGATGTATTGTGCTTTTTGCATTTGAGCTCTCTTCTTAACTGAAGGTTTCGTAAAAGCTTGTCTTGAACGCAACTGGCGCATTGTTCCTGTACGATCAAATTTACGCTTAAAACGCTTTAGCGCTCTATCGATATTTTCTCCG
>JAPKFY010000055.1 GCA_026646335.1 Aequorivita sp.
TAATATTGCGACCATACATCCGTAAGAGCTCGACTCCCTCAAAAAAATCCCAGAAAATCTCACTTAGTTTAGTTTCTTTGTTGCCGCCTACCGTTTCCGGCAAGCAGCTACGCTGTCAATTTCAATATCTCAATGAACTTATGTTTCTATTTTTGCTCGCTTTCAAATCGTGTTTTGTAGTCACTCATTGTTTTAGCGGGTGCAAATGTACAACTCTTTTTCAATCCTGCAATACTTTTTGTAAAATATTTCAAAAATTTTAAAGAACGCTGTTTTGCTTTGCTGAACAGTTTGTAGTTGTTCTTTTAAGCGGGTGCAAATATAGATTGCTTTTTCAATCCCACAAACTTAATTGATGTTTATTTTGCAATATTTTTCAAGGCATTGACTAAGCATTTGAAAAGCCATAACTTAGCTTAAAAAATAAATCTGCGCCTTCTTATACCTTAATATATATACTATTTTAAAAAGCAAAAGCGAAACCTCTTCAAAACGACAATGAATATCTTACCCCGTAAATCCATGAAGATTCAAAAATCAATTCACCTTAGTTAATTAAAAGAAAAAGGAATACCTTAAATTCCATATTGCAAACTGCAGAAACTAATAGTATCTTTGCACCCTAAAATTTTTCAGTATATGATAGCCATTACCCTACCAGATGGAAGTGTAAAGCATTTTGATGCAGGCGTTACGCCAATGGACGTAGCCATAAGTATTAGCGAAGGATTTGCGCGAAACGTTATTTCGGCATCCTTTAATGATGTAACTATTGAATCAACCACTCCATTAATGGAAGACGGAAGCTTAGTTTTATATACTTGGAACAACGACGAAGGAAAAAGAGCTTTCTGGCATTCTTCTGCGCATATACTTGCACAGGCTTTGGAACAATTATATCCAGGAATAAAATTGACTATTGGTCCTGCTATTGAAAATGGATTTTATTACGATGTGGATTTTGGCGACAAAACCATTGCGGAAAAAGACTTAAAGGAGATTGAAGATAGAATGCTGGAGATTGCCCGTGGAAAACATGAATTTTCGCTGCGTGAATCTTCAAAGACGGATGCTTTGGACTATTATAAGAAGCAAGGCAATGAATATAAAGTTGAATTGATCGAAAACCTTGAGGACGGAACCATCACGTTCTGCGATCATGATACGTTTACAGATCTTTGCCGTGGCGGACATATTCCGAACACGGGAATTGTGAAGGCTATTAAATTAATGAGCATTGCCGGAGCCTATTGGAGAGGTGATGAGAAGAACAAACAGCTTACCCGTATCTATGGAATCAGTTTCCCAAAACAAAAAGACTTAACTGAATATCTGGAATTGCTGGAACAAGCCAAACAACGCGATCACCGAAAATTAGGAAAGGAGCTCGAGCTTTTCACCTTTTCACAGAAAGTTGGCCAAGGACTTCCGCTTTGGCTGCCCAAAGGTGCTGCACTTCGCGAGAGACTTGAGAATTTTTTGAAAAAAGCCCAGAAAAAGGCCGGATACGAAATGGTGATTACCCCACATATTGGCCAAAAGGAACTTTACGTTACATCTGGTCATTATGAAAAATATGGCGCTGATAGTTTTCAACCAATACTTACGCCGAGCGAAGGTGAAGTGTTTCTTTTGAAGCCGATGAACTGCCCGCACCACTGTGAAATATACAACAGCAGACCTTGGTCTTACAAAGATTTACCGAAGCGTTTTGCTGAATTTGGCACTGTTTACCGTTACGAACAAAGTGGCGAGCTGCACGGCTTGACCCGTGTTCGCGGTTTTACGCAAGATGATGCACATATTTTCTGTACGCCAGAGCAGCTTGATGAGGAGTTCAAGAAAGTAATAGATTTGGTTTTGTATGTTTTTGGATCTTTAGGATTTGACAATTTTACAACGCAGGTTTCGCTAAGAGACCCCAATAAGCCAGAGAAATACATTGGAAGCCTAGATTTATGGAAAAAAGCAGAACAAGCTATAATAAGTGCCGTAAAAGATAAAGGGCTTGACTATGTAATAGAAGAAGGCGAGGCCGCATTCTATGGCCCTAAACTTGACTTTATGGTCAAAGACGCCTTGGGAAGAAGCTGGCAACTAGGGACTATACAGGTTGACTATACGCTTCCAGAGCGCTTCGAACTAGAGTATAAAGGCAGTGATAACGAGATGCACCGCCCTGTTATGATTCACAGGGCGCCCTTTGGAAGCATGGAACGTTTTGTGGCAATCCTGTTGGAACACACCGGCGGAAACTTTCCGCTTTGGTTGATGCCTGAACAGGTGAGTATATTGTCATTAAGTGAAAAATATGAAAAATACTCCCAAAAAGTTTTAAATTTGCTTGAAAATGACGAAATTCGCGCCCTTGTTGACAATAGGAACGAGACAATTGGCAAGAAAATAAGGGAGGCCGAAATGAACAAAATCCCGTATATGTTGATTGTTGGGGAGCAGGAAGAGAAAGATGGAACGGTTTCTGTGCGTAAACACGGGGAAGGCGATTTGGGCACAATGACGCCAAAAGCCTTTTCAGAATTGATTCAACAAGCAGTAAAAGAAGAATTAAAAGAATTTAACGTTTAACTAAATATTTTAGCCATAGCAATACGAAGAAAAAGAAGTAGAGGCCCTGCAAGGGTAATTAAGGAAGATCAACACAGAATCAATGGAAAGATTCGTGCTGAAGAAGTACGCCTTGTAGGAGACAATGTTGAAATAGGAGTTTATCCTTTAAAAAAAGCGCGTGAAATTGCCGAAGAGCAAGAACTCGATCTCGTGGAAATTTCACCAAATGCAGTCCCTCCCGTTTGTAAAGTAATAGACTATAAAAAGTTTGTTTACGAACAGAAAAAACGTGAGAAAGTCCTAAAGGCAAAAGCAACCAAGGTTACCATTAAGGAAATCAGGTTTGGGCCAAATACAGACGACCACGATTACGATTTTAAAAAGAAACACGGCGAAAAGTTTTTGCAGGAAGGTTCAAAATTGAAAGCTTATGTTTTCTTTAAAGGACGTTCCATCATTTACAAAGACCAAGGTGAAATTTTGCTTTTGCGTCTTGCCCGAGATCTTGAGGAGTTCGGAAAAGTGGAGCAAATGCCAAAACTGGAAGGCAAGCGAATGATTATGTTCATTGCCCCCAAGAAAAAGTAATCAGTACGCTGTGTACAGCAATCAGTATTGATTCGAATAAAAAAGAAATAATATCCAGAATGTTGGATTCATTATAACACTCCTTTGCTAAAGCTAGGGAGTGTATAAAAAGAAACCCTCCTTCGCTAAAGCTACGGAGGGCGAAAGAAGCGAAGTAATAATTAATATTAGGAAACATGCCGAAACAAAAAACAAAATCCAGTGCCAAAAAGCGTTTTAAGCTTACAGGTACGGGTAAAATCAAAAGAAAGCATGCGTTTAAAAGCCACATCTTAACAAAGAAAAGCAAAAAACGCAAACTTGCATTGACCCATGATGGGTTGGTGGACAAGGCCGACGAAAGCAATGTTAAGCAAATGCTTCGATTGAAGTAAGAACGCTTAACCGGTTAAAAAAAATCATTTAAACCCTGGAGTAGCGCAATAAAAGAATTCAGAATTCAGAATTCATAATTCAGAATTGAAGAATCGCCTGCTACAAAAAAAAACAAAATTATGCCAAGATCAGTAAATTCAGTTGCGAAGAGAGCCCGCAGAAAAAAGGTTCTTAAACAAGCCAAAGGTTTCTTTGGAAGACGTAAAAACGTATGGACAGTTGCTAAAAACGCTGTGGACAAAGCAATGCTTTATTCATACCGTGACCGTCGTACCAAAAAGAGAAATTTCAGAGCTCTTTGGATTACCCGTATCAACGCGGGTGCAAGACAGCATGGAATGTCTTATTCACAATTTATGGGTAGCATGAAAAACAGTGGAATCGAACTTAACCGTAAGGTTTTGGCAGATTTGGCAATGAACCACCCAGAGGCTTTTGCCGCTATAGTAAACAAAGTAAAATAAGACATTTATAAACTATATTATTTCGCCTAAAAACCGCTTCAGCAATGAGGCGGTTTTTTTTTGTGAAAACTTCAACTAAAGAAGTTTCAGTATCTTCGTTAAAAATAGACGAATGCTTCGTTCCGTATTTCTACTTTTCACAATGCTTTTTGTTTCGGAAGGTTTTCTTTTCGCACAAAAAGGAACAGGAAAACTATACAGGATTGACAGATATGAATCCATCTATCTTCCCTTGGGAAAGATTTCCTTTGCCGATACACTAATCGAATATAAAGTTGGATCGCCCCCGCCTATTCAAAAATATAGGGATAGCGTGCAATGTCTTCACGAACCAAACTACAAGAATTACCAAACCCCAAATTTTCTTTCGTTGGGTTGTGGTGGAAGTTTAACCGTAGAATTTACAGACAATGGTTTTATGAACCTGCCGGGCGATGACCTCTATCTTTTTGAAGTCGGGCCCTCCAAAGAACCGGCTAAAGTAGAAATTTCACAGAATGGCATTGATTGGATTTATGCCGGTAAAATAGCTGGAGGAAAGTCATCTTTAGATTTAACCAAAGAAGGAATTGACGACGAAACTGTATTCTATTTTCTTAGAATAACCGACTTAAAAGACCTCTGCAAAAGTAAAAGTGCAGGAGCAGATATCGATGCCATTGGAGCCATCAATAGTGTTATAAAACTCACTATAAACGCTGACGTTTTGTTTGATGTAGCCAAATATGAATTAAAAGAAAATGCCAAACAAGGTCTTGACTCTTTGTGGAAAACTATCCAGAAAGTAAATAAAGCTACAATTTTAGTAGAAGGTCATACAGATAGTGAAGGTGATGAAGCTTCAAATATGACACTTTCGGAAAACCGATGTATTTCAGTAAAGGATAGATTGATTGAAATTTTTGGCGAAAACCCTCTATACGAATTTGAAATAAAACCTTACGGTGAAAGCAAACCGCGTGTTCCAAACGATACTGAAGATAACAAACAACGAAACAGGAGGGTTGAAATTACCGTTTTACCGCCAAAGGATTATTACGAAAGCCTATCCAGGGATTAGGGATTAGGGATTAGAGATTAGGTATGAGCCGGGGAATTTGGCCCTTCTACTGCGCTCAGGGTGCCAAAATTGGTATTTATATTTGGGGAATTTGAAAAAATTAAGTCTTCTGCTTCTTCTTCTTTGCCGCAGGAAAAAGCACATTATTCAAAATAAGCCTATAGCCCGGTGAATTTGGGTGTAGCGCCAATTCGGTCTTGGCATCCCCTACTCTATGCTGATAATCTTCCGGGTCGTGGCCGCCGTAGAAAGTAAAGAAGCCTTTTCCTTTTATTCCGTGAATATAACGGGCTTCCCCGTTACTTTTGTTTTCGCCCATCACCAAAACATTGCTCTTAATTAAATCAGGATCAAAAGAAGTTGTCTGCCCCATAAATCCTTTTACCAAAGCGGTGTGGTTTTGACAAAGCATCGTAGGGATTGGGTCCCATTTTGCCGAATAATCCATTAAGGTGAAGTAGTCGCTTTCCTTTGAAATCCGCCGTTTTTCCGTCATATCAATACTTGAAAACTCATAAACCATCGGGCTTCGTTCCAAAATATAATCTTTAAAAGCGAAGGTTTTGTTGTAATCTATTTTACTTTGATATCCAGGTTCACTTGGGTCGCCGTCAAACATCGGCTCACAAATATCAACGCCTTCGGCAGAAAGGGCAATGTCAAAACTATCAGTCGCGCTGCACATAGCAAACATAAACCCGCCTCCAATTACATAATCCCGGATCTTTTTGGCAACGTCCAATTTCTCTTCAGAAACTTTATTGTAACCCAATTTTGCAGCAAGTGCTTCAGCTTTATTCTTTTCTTCAATATACCACGGTGTGGAACGATAGGCACGATAGAATTTTCCGTATTGTCCAGTAAAATCTTCGTGGTGTAAATGCAACCAATCGTAAAGAATCAATTGGTCCCCCAAAACCTCTTCGTCATAAATTACGGTATATGGAATTTCAGCATAGGTCAAAACCATTGTCACGGCATCGTCCCACGGAAGGTTTCCTTTTGGGGAATAGACTGCAATTTTAGGGGCTTTTTCTAAAACCACTGCGTCCATGTTCTTGGATGGACTACTAATGTCTGTAAGGATTTGTTCGGTTTTGCTATCGGAAATCACTTCAAAGGAAACCCCGCGAATCTGACATTCCTTTTGTATTTCGGGAGAATCGGGCATTAAAAAGGAACCGCCGCGATAATTGAGCAACCATTTTACTTTTTGTTGTTTTTCCAAAACCCAATAGGTAATTCCGTAAGCTTTTAAATGTTCCTTTTGGCTTTCGGCATCCATTGGGATGAGGATGTAGGAAGCTGAAGCTTTTATGGAAAAAAGAAGTAAAAATATGATAAGAATAAAACGTGCCATCTTGCGAAGATAACGACAATTTTTAAGTCATGTTTTAGATATGAAAAATTATAATCAGCAATAAAGTCCTTTTGACTGTACTTCGGCTTCGCTCAGTAGAACCGCTGAAAGTGTCATTTCAATTAAAACGGCACATCATTATCCTCTTCAATAGAGAAATCATTGTTCATGGAACTTCCGAAAGCTTCATTTGGCGACGGCAAATTCTTCGTTTTAAAAGTATCGTCATTTGCGGCATCGTTCATTCGGGAATGGATTTCTATTGGGGTATCAAAATTATCGAGACTTTCAAACTTACCAAGATGACCGATAAATTTCAAGCGAATTTCATCCAAACCACCGTTACGGTGTTTCGCTACAATAAATTCTGCTTGTCCTGCTGTTGGTGTGTGTTCCTCATCATCCCATTCGTCAATTTTGTAGTATTCCGGACGATAGATAAAGGAAACAATATCGGCATCCTGCTCAATGGCTCCAGATTCACGAAGATCGGAGAGCAAAGGGCGTTTGCTGCCCCCACGGGTTTCAACAGCACGGGAAAGTTGTGAAAGTGCAATTACGGGTATATTCAGCTCTTTTGCCAAAGCTTTTAAGTTTCGCGAAATAGTTGAAATTTCCTGTTCGCGGTTCCCTCCCTTTTGGTTTCCACCGGCGGTCATCAATTGCAAATAATCAACAATTATAAGTTTGATGCCGTGTTGTGATGAAAGTCGTCGTGCCTTTGCACGAAGATCAAAAATTGATAATGAAGGACTATCATCTATAAAAAGAGGTGCCTTTTCAAGACCTTTCACTTTTACATTCAACTGTTCCCATTCGTGTTTCTCAAGGTTCCCGGTTCGCAGTTTTTCTGAGCTTAAATGTGTTTCAGAAGAAATCAATCGCGTTATCAATTGCACGGAAGACATCTCCAAAGAGAAAAATGCAACGGGAATATTGTGTTCTACGGCAATATTCCGCGCCATGGAAAGCGTCAAGGCCGTTTTACCCATACCTGGACGGGCCGCAATAATAATCAAATCACTTGGTTGCCAGCCCGAAGTAAGCTTATCAACCTTTGCAAAACCGGAAGGAACTCCGGAAAGCCCTTCTTTATTGGCTATTTCCTCAATTCTCTTCTTTGCCTGGATTACAAGATTCTGTGCAGTTTCGGAAGAACGCTTTATGTTTCCCTGTGTTACTTCATATAATTTCGCTTCGGCATTGTCCAAAAGGTCAAAAACATCGGTGCTTTCATTATAGGAATCCTCGATTATTTCGTTTGAAATTTTTATCAAACTCCTTTGAATATATTTCTGAAGAATGATGCGCGCGTGGAACTCGATATGTGCCGAAGAGGACACTTTTTGGGTCAATTGAATCAAATAAAACTCACCTCCCACAAGCTCCAATTTTCCCTGTTGCTTGAGTTTCGTGGAAACGGTTAATAAGTCCACTGGTTGGCTGTCTTCAAACAGATTATGTATGGCCTCAAAAATGTATTGATGTGCCTGTTTGTAAAAAACCTCAGAATGTAGTATATCTATTACCTCATCAACCCCTTTTTTGTCAATCATCAAAGCTCCTAGCACAACTTCTTCTAAATCAAGTGCTTGAGGGGGTATTTTTCCCTTTTCAAGTGATATAACTTGAGCAGAGCGAGGTGAAAAACTGGTATGAGGTTTAATTTTTTCCATTATGCGAATGTAAATAAAATGTTAAGAGGAAGGAATGACTTTCATCAGTACGATATTAACCATTCATCAACAATTGAACTGTTGAAAACTCTAAAATATTGTTAATAACCCAATAAAAAATCCGAGGTGGGAACCTCGGATTTACGTAATGTAAAGCTATAGTACAATCTAACTTTTGAACTCGCCCATTTCCAAATATTTTTCCATCCTTTTTTTCACTAATTCGGTTGGGGATAACATTTTTAATACTTTATATTGTTTTTCAATTACACTTGCAACTGTTCTAAAAGTTTTCTCTCGGTCGCTATGTGCACCACCTAAAGGTTCCTTTACAATTTCATCAATAAGTTTTAGATTTTTCATATCGATTGCGGTCAATTTTAGCGCTTCGGCCGCTTGTTCCTTAAATTCCCAGCTTCGCCATAATATAGAAGAACAGCTTTCTGGGGAGATTACCGAGTACCAAGTGTTTTCAAGCATCAATACTTTATCGCCAACACCAATTCCCAAAGCACCGCCACTAGCGCCTTCTCCAATTATTATAACGATAATCGGCACTTTTAAACGAGTCATTTCCAAAATATTTCGGGCAATGGCTTCTCCTTGTCCGCGCTCTTCAGCTTCCAAACCTGGGAATGCACCTGGAGTATCTACAAAACACACTACGGGTACGTTAAACTTTTCAGCAGATTTCATCAATCGCAATGCTTTCCTGTAGCCCTCGGGGTTTGCCATTCCAAAATTTCTAAATTGACGCGTTTTTGTGTTGTAACCTTTCTGTTGGCCAACAAACATAAAACTTTGATCGCCAATTTTTCCGAGGCCACCAACCATTGCTTTATCATCTTTATAACCTCGGTCCCCGTGAAGTTCCAAAAAGGAATCCCCACAAATAGCATTGACGTAGTCCATTGTATAGGGACGATCCGGGTGACGGGAAAGCTGCACGCGCTGCCAAGGTGTAAGATTTTTGTAAATTTCTTTTTTGGCGTCGTTCAGTTTTTTTTCAATCTGTTTACATGTGTTGGATACATCCACATCGCTTTCTTGGCCAATAAGACAGGCTTTTTCGTATTGCTCCTGCAATTCTTTTATAGGGAGTTCAAAATCAAGATATTCCATAATTAGTTCCTTCGTTTTATAAAGGTTGGTGTACAAAGATAAAATTTTGTTTTAGGTGTTGGACAATCTTCTCCGTTTTCTTTCTTGTGTAATTTTAATGATCCCGTTGGCCACTACTGTAAGTAAAATGATTACGGCGCCGTAGTAAAATTGGGAACTCATGTTTTCAGAATCGCCCAAAACAATGAGTGCCAAAATAATACCGTACACCGGCTCCATATTAATGGTAAGCATCACGGTGTATGGGCTTATCCATTTCATCACGTGTATCGACGCTATAAAGGCATACGCTGTGCAGGCCGAAGCAAGTATTATTAAATAAATCCAATCGTGGGCAGAAACGGTAAAAAATTCGACATCAAATTTTCCCGAGATTGCCAAATATATTGTGATCCCCAAAACTCCAAACATCAATTCGTAGAAGGAAATAGCCGAAGCCTTATGCTTTAGTATAAATTTCCCATTGATTACTGAAAAGAGCGCACTTAAAAAAGCCGAGCAGAGTGCCAAAATGATTCCAAGAGTATAGGAAGCTTCCACGTCAAAAATAATATACAGCCCAACTATTACTATCAATCCGAATAAAACTTCATAAAGAATTATCTTTCTTCCGTAAAGAAGCGGTTCTAAAAGTGATGCAAAAAAAGCACCCGTGGAAAGCACTGCTAGCGTTACTGAAACATTTGAAGCCTTTATTGCGCCAAAAAAAGTGAGCCAATGCAGCGCGATAATAATTCCTGCCAAGGCAAAGCCGCCTAAGGTTTTCATTGAAAACTTCAATTTTTCCTTTTTGAATTTCAGAAAAACAAAAATAATAAGGGTTGCCAAAAACATCCTATACCAAACAAGTGGAATTGCTTCCAAAGAAATCAAAGCACCCAGAACGGCGGTGAATCCCCAAATGAAAACTATAAAATGCAGATGTAGATAATTGAGGAGTTTATCGTTTCGCATTTCTTAAAAGATAGATTGCCAATAAACCGAACACAAAATTAGGAAACCAAGTTGCTATAAAGGGAGAAAAGGAACTCTGTTCTGCCATGGTCCCGAAAATTTTATCGAAAAAGATAAAAACCATTCCTATGCTTATGCCAATGGCAAGGTTAACACCCATTCCGCCACGCCTTTTTACAGATGAAACCGCTACGGCAATAATGGTTAGAATATAGGCCGAAACAGGCAAACTCCAACGTTTGTAACGAACCACCTCGTACCGATTGATGTATGATGAACCACGTGCCTTTTCCTTTTTTATAAACTCGTTAAGCTCTGTAAAATTGAGCGTTTCCGCAATGTAGGTTACTGGGGTCAAATCTTCCATAGAAAAAGCAAAAACAGTATCCAGTTTGTTCTTGGTTTCCAGAATATCTCCCATTTCACCTATTTTTCGTTTGCTATAACTGAACAGCGTATAAGTGCTGTCCTTGTCATTATATTTTATTTGTGCCGCGCTAATTTTATAGGTCATTTTGTTGCCGTCAAAATGTTCCAAAGTGAAGTTGCTTCCTATCTTTTCTTTCACATTAAAATAGCTCACATAGATATAATCGTTGTCATTTATCTGTGTGTACACATTGCTTTGGTCCCTATCCTGTTTTCCCTTCTTTAGATAATCATAAGAAAACTCATTAAAACCCTTACTGGCTTTTGGCGCCAAATACATACTGAAAACCAATGCTGCAATACAAACAAGAGTCGCACCAATAAGATATGGTCGCAAAAAACGATAATATGAAACCCCACTACTTAAAAAAGCTATTACCTCGGTATTATTGGCCAATTTTGAAGTGAACCAAATAACCGAAAGAAAAAGAAACAACGGAAAAAGTAAGTTTGCGAAATAGATTGTGAAATTATAGAGATAGATCATTACCTCTGTAAAAGGCACTTCATTGTCTAGAATTTTATCGATTTTTTCGGCGAGGTGAACGGTAATTCCAATTGGTATGAACAGTAACAACAGGAGCGAAAAAGTGCCCAAATATTTTTTAAGTATGTATCTGTCCAGTATGCTGAGCATCGTTACAATCTTTGATCTAGTTTTTTGACCATGCTATTTTTCCATTGCGCAAAATCACCCGCTAAGATATGTTTTCTCGCCTCGCGAACCAACCATAAGTAAAAACCAAGGTTGTGGATGGTGGCAATCTGCCTTCCCAGCATTTCATTAACGGTAAACAAATGCCGAAGATAGGCCTTGTTATAGTCTGTATCTACCCAAGTAATACCCATTGGATCAATTACGGAAAGATCTGCTTCCCATTTTTTGTTTTTGATATTGATAATGCCTTCGGAAGTGAAAAGCATTCCATTCCGCCCATTTCTCGTTGGCATAACACAGTCGAACATATCAATTCCAAGTGCAATATTTTCCAAAATATTCACTGGTGTCCCCACCCCCATTAAATAGCGCGGTTTTTCCTTCGGAAGAATATCTGTTACTATTGCTGTCATTTCGTACATTTCATCAGCTGGTTCGCCAACAGAAAGTCCGCCAATGGCATTGCCTTCCGCGCCAACCGAAGCAATATATTCAGCAGATTGCTTTCTTAAATCTTTATAGGTACTTCCTTGCACGATAGGGAAAAAGCTTTGGCCGTAATCATACTTTAAAGGCGTTTTCTCCAAATGTTTTATGCAGCGGTCCAGCCAGCGATGCGTCATGTGCATCGAGCGTTTTGCATAGTTATATTCGCAAGGATAAGGCGCACATTCATCAAAAGCCATAATGATATCGGCGCCAATGATGCGTTGTATTTCCATCACATTTTCAGGGGTGAAAACATGGTAACTTCCATCAATATGGCTTTTAAATTTTACCCCTTCCTCTTTGATCTTCCTGTTTGCAGAAAGCGAATACACTTGGTAGCCACCGCTATCAGTCAAAATATTGCGGTCCCAATTCATAAATTTATGAAGGCCGCCTGCTTTTTCAAGAACTGGCATTTGCGGCCTCAAGTATAAATGATAAGTATTCCCAAGAATGACGTCTGGATTAATGTCTTCTTTCAACTCCCGCTGATGTACTCCTTTTACGGTGCCAACGGTGCCAACGGGCATAAAAATTGGAGTTTCAATCACTCCATGGTCTGTGGTTATGGTGCCAGCGCGGGCGCTGCTTTGTAAATCTGTGGCTTCTAATTTAAAGTGCATTCAGCAATTTTTATTGAGGGGGCAAAGATAATTTTATTAATCCAGAATTGTGAATTATGAATTATGAATATTGCTTCAAGTTACCGAAACCTTCTATAATATGCATTGAGAATTGAAAGGCATGTTAACAAAACCTTCAAATCGTTAATAAAAGCCCGCGCTTCAACTTTGAAGGGCTAGCTGAATGCTTTACTTTTGACACTGAAAATTAAAACACATTATGGCAGATTACAAAGCACTTGAGGATTTGGTAGTTCAAGTCCGAAGGGATATTTTAAGACAGGTACACAAAGTTAATTCTGGGCATCCCGGAGGTTCATTGGGTTGTACTGAATTTTTTGTTGCGCTCTACAATGAATTGATGGAACGCAATGAAAAATTCACAATGGATGGAATTGGCGAAGATCTCTTCTTTCTTTCAAACGGACATATTTCACCTGTTTTCTACAGCGTTTTGGCAAGAGCTGGATATTTTCCCGTGGAAGAATTGAACACCTTCCGCCTTTTAAATTCGCGCTTGCAGGGCCACCCAACAACGCACGAAGGTTTGCCGGGAGTTCGAATTGCTTCGGGGTCCTTGGGTCAGGGTATTTCAGTTTCAATTGGAGCTGCGCTCGCCAAAAAGCTCAACAAAGACAAACATATTGTCTATACACTTTGTGGCGACGGGGAATTGCAGGAAGGCCAAAACTGGGAAGCAATTATGTATGCCGCCGGAAACAATGTGGACAATCTGATTGTAACTGTAGATTTAAACGGACAGCAGATTGATGGCGCTACAAAGAATGTACTTCCGTTAGGAAATGTAAAAGCAAAGTTTGAAGCTTTTGGTTGGAATGTGATGGATATTGAAAAAGGAAACGATCTGAAGGCTATTATAGCTGGAATGAAAAAGGCGAAGGAAAAAACTGGAAATGGCAAACCAGTTTGTGTTTTGTTGCATACCGTAATGGGCAATGGCGTTGATTTTATGATGCACACCCACGATTGGCACGGAAAAGCTCCAAATGACCAACAGTTAGAAACGGCACTTTCACAAAACCCTGTAACCTTGGGTGATTATTAAAATTGAAAACATTTCAGATGAAAAAATACACAGATACAGGAAAAAAAGATACACGTTCAGGTTTTGGTGACGGATTGACGGAACTTGGAAAGAAAAATAAAGATGTTGTGGCGCTTTGCGCAGATCTTACCGGTTCGTTAAAGATGGACGAATTTAAGGAAAACCATCCGGAGCGTTTCTTTCAAATAGGAATTGCCGAAGCTAATATGATAGGCATTGCTGCGGGAATGACCATTGGCGGAAAAATTCCTTTTACAGGAACTTTTGCAAATTTTTCCACAGGAAGGGTTTACGATCAAATCCGTCAAAGCGTTGCCTATAGCGGAAAAAATGTAAAAATATGTGCGTCACATGCTGGTATTACTTTAGGAGAAGATGGCGCCACACACCAAATTTTGGAAGACATTGGGTTAATGAAGATGCTTCCAGGAATGACCGTGATCAATACTTGTGACTACAACCAGACCAAAGCAGCGACCATTGCCATTGCAGATTACGAAGGCCCCGTCTATCTTCGTTTTGGGAGGCCGAAAGTTGCAAACTTCACCCCAGCAGACCAAAATTTCCAAATAGGAAAAGCAGTTCAATTGCAGGAAGGAACTGACGTTACTATAATTGCCACAGGTCATTTGGTTTGGGAAGCTTTGCAAGCTGCAGAAACTTTAAATGAAAACGGAATTACCTCAGACGTTATAAACATACACACCATAAAACCTCTGGACGATGAAGCAATTCTGAAAAGCGTTAAAAAGACTGGCTGTGTTGTAACAGCTGAAGAACATAATTTCCTTGGTGGTCTAGGCGAAAGTGTGGCGCGTGTATTATCTACGCATCATCCTGCTCCACAAGAATTCATTGCCACACAAGACACTTTTGGTGAGTCTGGAACTCCAGAACAACTGATGGATAAATACGGCTTGAACGCTTCCGCAATTGTAAATGCGGTTAAAAAAGTTATTGCCCGAAAGTAGTATTCAATATTTCTAGAAACAAAAAAGCCCCACTTTTAACCGAGTGGGGCTTTTTTAACATGCTAAAATTTGAATTTTACTTTAAATTGTAGGATCTAAATAGTCTGGAATACCGTTTCCATTTCTATCTGGAAAAGTAACTACTCCGTTTATAATTTCAATTTCATATTCTGTAAGTCTTCCATCGCCGTCGTCATCGGTATCCAAATAATTTGAAACGCCGTCTGCGTCAGTATCATCATCATAAAGATAGCCATTGCCATTAAGGTCTTCCAAATATGAATCTATTCCATCACCATCATGATCTAGTACTTCAAAAGCAAACAGCTCAAATGAAAATATTACTTGATCGTATTCATTGAGTCCGCCGGTAGGAGGTGGATATTGAAAATAGGCCAATCCAGAGGGTATGAATACCGCCCCAATACCATAATTCATAAAAGAGAGTGTACCGTCAGGATTAACAATGGGCTCTCCTTCCGCTCCTTTAAATTCAATAATTGCTTGTTGCAACCCTCGAATTATTCCTGAAGTAGGAGGATTTTCAACAAGTTCAAATTTTACTGGTATCACAGAACTATCAAACAAATCGAGATTCATCAACCTTCCATCATAAGTGTTGGTGGTTCTATCGCAAAAATGAGGATGTTCGTCTCCGCCTCCTTCGCGAACCTTCAGGTAGTATAATTTATAAACAACGGTATTGTCCACCAAATCTTTTACCTCCTTAAATGTCACCTGTTCCATTAATGGAATTTTCAAGGCGTTGTCGCCTGCAATGGTATCAAATTTCAGTTTAAAGTTTTCAGGATCGGCTTGAAATTCTTCGTAGTTATAAAAATGGGTTTCCAAAAATGCTTCAATCTCTGCCTGAGCACGTATTGCCTCTTCACCCCTATCTCTAGGCGGAGTAACTTCCACTGAAGAACCGTCATCCTTTTTACAAGAAACGGTTACGGCAAGCACTACGATTAAAATGGCAACTCCGAATTTTATTTTTTTCATCATCAATTTTTTGTGGGCGCAAGATACAATTTTCCGCTATTTTTGCATACCACATTAACGTTGTTTTTAGGATAATTATATGAGGATAGATAAATATTTATGGTGCGTTCGGTATCTAAAAACCAGAAATATAGCAACCCAAGCCTGCAAAAAAGGTTCGGTGCGCGTAAATGGCGATATCGCAAAACCTTCGCGTGATGTGTATCCGGGCGATGTTATAACGCTTCGGAAAGAACAAATAAACTATCAACTTGAAGTTCTCGATTTACCCGAAAGCCGTGTTGGGGCAAAGCTTGTGGATATTTATAGAAAGGACACCACTCCAAAAGAGGCCTTTGAAACCAATGAAATGCTCCAATACGCCAAAACCTATTACCGGAAAAAAGGTGTGGGCAGACCCACTAAAAAAGACCGAAGGGATTTGGATGATTTTGCGGAATCTCCGGAAAAAGAAAATGAAGCGTAATGACTATATTTGAAAAAAAATTGTAGCAAATGCAGGAAATAAACACCATTATTCTCAATAAAAAACAGATTGCCCACAAAATAAAAAGGATTGCCTATCAAATCTATGAAGCCAACGTGGGCGAAAAAGAAGTTGTGATTGCTGGTATTATGGCCAATGGCTTTCTGCTCGCAAAAAAGATAAAGGTGGATTTGGAAAAAATTTCACCCATAAAAGTATTGCTATGCGAAGTGGTTATTGATAAAAAAAATCCAACTAACGAAATAAAAACCTCCCTGAAACAGGAAGAATACAGAAACAAATCGTTACTGTTGGTAGATGATGTACTGCACTCCGGAACCACGTTGATTTACGGTGTTAAACATTTTTTGGAAGTGCCGCTAAAGCAATTTAAAACTGCAGTGCTTGTGGACAGAAATCACAAAAAATATCCCGTGAAAGCAGATTTCAAAGGAATTTCGCTTTCAACCTCATTGAATGAAAATGTTTCGGTGTTTTTTGAAAAAAACAACGACAGGGCGATTTTAGAATAATTTCAAGATTATTTTTTCCACGGTATCATTAACGCACTCTTCATCATTTTTAATAATCAACTCCGCTTGATTGTAAAAATAGGCTCTTTCAAAAAGATGTTTTCTGATGAATTCATTGAGTTCTACTTCCGTTTTGAGATGTGCCACTAATGGTCTATTTTCTTTTTGTGAAAACAATCTGGTTGTTAAAACATCTAGTGGGGTTTTTAAATATATTGATAGTACGTCCTCCAGTCCAAGTATAAAATCCATGGAGTCTCCATAACAGGGCGTCCCGCCGCCAGTTGCCAAAACAAAACCATCGGGCCTTGTAAGAATGCTTTGTAAAACTTCACTTTCAACTTTTCTGAAATAGATCTCTCCTTTTTCAGAAAAAATATTGGGAATTGGAATGCCTTCTTGCTTCTCAATTTCATCATCCATGTCCTTAAAGGGAATTCCCAAAACTCCAGCGAGTTTTTTACCTACTGAAGATTTTCCACTTCCCATATATCCCAATAAGACTATTTTCATATAGATCAAAGTACAGATTTTTAATTTGAAGAAACAAACTGCTTGTATTTTTTAAGGATTTTACACGTCAAATCTAATTTTAAATTAAAAAATTCATTTGTGAACCCCTGTTTTTCAACTGTTTTGAATTTTTATCAAATTTAATTGATTTTCGTTTTGAAAAATAAATTTAATGATAGTATATTTGCACCCGCATTCAAAGGAAGACCTGGTAGCTCAGTTGGTAGAGCACCTCCCTTTTAAGGAGGTGGTCCTGGGTTCGAGCCCCAGCCAGGTCACAAAAAAGTTAAACTTCGCGTTTAACTTTTTTTGTTTAAAGCATTCACCCGGGTGCTGGAATTGGTAGACAGGCATGGTTGAGGGCCATGTGTCCTTAGGACGTGTGGGTTCAAGTCCCATTCCGGGTACTTTTTTAAAATGTAGATTTTCTTTATCTGCACAGCAATCCTAAGTTAGTAGCTTTTCATCTGTTTAGAGTTTTTAATCTTTTTCTAAACATACTCACTTCTTTTTAGTACTTTCACTTAATAAATTTAAACTATTCTGCAGTGGTCAAAACACAATTTGGCATTAAGGATCTCGAAAATCTTTCAAACGTTAAAGCCCATACCATCAGGATTTGGGAAAAACGATACAATCTTCTTGAACCAGACCGTACTGATACAAACATCAGAAGGTACGACCTCGAAAACCTTAAAAAATTATTGAATATTGCCTACCTCTACAATGCTGGGCATAAAATTTCAAAAATTGCAAGCTTAAATGCAACACAAATTCAAGCGCTGATCAAAGAAAGTATAAGCGGGCTCAATTCCGAGTATATGCTCAATGTTTTTAAATCGGCAATGCTTGAGTTTGACGATGAGCTTTTTGATACTACTCTGGAAAAAATTCTGGAAAAAAAATCGTTTAGAGAAGTTTTTGCGGAAATATTTGTGCCCTTACTCAATGAAACAGGCATCCTATGGCATTCTGGAACTATCGATCCGGCTCATGAACATTTCATATCCGAAAAGATAAAACATACCATAATTGGACATTCAGCTAAAGTGAAAAAAAACACTTCTGAAAATGCACAATTATTTACACTCTATCTTCCCTATCAAGAAATTCACGAAATCGGTTTGCTTTATGCTAATTATGAGCTTCTTTCGGCTGGTTTTAAAACAATATTCTTAGGCGCAAATATTCCTATGGAAAGCTTGAAACACTTACTCAAAACCAAAACAAAAGTTATTTTTGTAACTTATTTCACAGTGCTTCCAGAAAACGACAACCTTGAAAAATACCTTCATGATTTTCATAATGAGGTGTGTGCCAATGGTCCAAGTGAACTTTGGGTATTGGGTAGCAAAGCTGCCAAGAATATCAAAAACACAAAAAGCGCAAAGCTTTTCAGAGACCTCAAACAATTTACGAACCACATCGAAAATCTTTCAATTATTTGATTTCCGTTGTCTTGAAAGTAAATCTTTAACACCTAATAGCTCTTTAAACTATTAAATATTAGCCAAAAAAACATACAGATATCATTTTTGTTTAAATATTTTGTATTTTTGTTAAACAATATGAAAAAAATTGCAGTTATTGGTTCTGGTTTTTCGTCCCTCGCCGCTTCGTGTTATCTAGCGCAATCGGGAAATGCCGTTACCATTTACGAAAAAAATCAAAGCATTGGTGGACGAGCTCGTCAATTTAAAAAAGATGGCTTTACATTTGATATGGGCCCAACGTGGTATTGGATGCCCGGCATTGGTGGACGAGCTCGTCAATTTAAAAAAGATGGCTTTACATTTGATATGGGCCCAACGTGGTATTGGATGCCCGATGTTTTTGAACGGTTTTTTACAGATTTTGGAAAAGTTCCCACTGACTTTTATGAACTGGAAAAATTAAATCCTGCTTACCGTGTATATTTTGGGATTGACGATTATATATCAATTGAAGATACGCTTGAAAAAATAAGCGCTGCCTTTGAAAAAGAAGAACCTGGAAGTTCAATAAAACTGCGGAAATTTATGGCCCAAGCTTTGGACAATTATAATATTGCCATTAAAGATTTGGTTTATAGGCCAGGCATTTCGCCTTTGGAACTGGTTACCGTTACAACTATTAGCAAAATAAGCCAATTTTTCAGTACCATCAGTAAAGAGGTGCGCAGCGAATTTAAAAACCCTAAGCTTATTTCAATTTTGGAATTTCCTGTTTTGTTTTTGGGTGCAAAACCATCCAAAACACCTGCCTTTTACAGTTTTATGAACTACGCAGATTTTGGACTAGGAACATTTCACCCAAAAAAAGGTATGTATTCCGTAATTGAAGGAATGAAAACTCTTGCCGAAGAACTTGGCGTGAACATACTGACCAATCAAAACGTTGAAAAAATCAGTGTTGAAAAAGGAAAGGCGTCCGCAATTATTGTGGATGGTGAAAAAATAAATGCCGATGTAATTCTGAGTGGCGCAGATTATCACCACACAGAAACACTTTTGGATGTAAAATTTAGACAGTATTCTGAAAATTATTGGCAAAAGAAAACTTTTGCTCCTTCTGCCCTACTTTTTTATGTTGCATTTGACAAAAAAATTCAAAACGTTGATCACCACACGCTGTTTTTTGATGTGGATTTTGAAAAACATTCCCAAGAAATATACGATGCCCCACAATGGCCAGACGAACCTCTTTTTTATGCCAGCTTTCCTTCAAAAACAGATACAAATGTTTCGCCTGAAGGTAAAGAAACAGGGATCTTCTTAATTCCATTGGCTCCCGGACTGGACGATATTCCTGAAATACGTGAAGAATATTTTGGGAAAATAATGGATCGGTTTGAAAAAACCACCAATCAAGAGGTTAAAAAATACGTTATATTTAAAGAATCCTTTTGCATCAATGATTTCATTTCCGATTATAATAGTTATAAAGGAAACGCTTACGGACTGGCAAACACGCTGCTACAAACGGCATTTTTAAGGCCAAAACTGAAAAGTGGGAAAGTAAAAAATCTATTCTATACGGGACAGTTAACCGTTCCCGGTCCAGGAGTACCCCCAGCACTGATTTCTGGAAAATTAGTGGCGGGTTTAATTGAAAAAGAACAACGAAATTGAAAGAACTTTTTGACATAGTATCCGAATCTTGCAGCAAAAAGGTTACTGAAACTTACAGTACTTCCTTTTCATTGGCCACGCGTATGTTGGGACCTTCCATTAGGCAGGATGTTTACAATATTTATGGCTTCGTGCGTTTTGCAGACGAGATTGTGGATTCTTTTCACGATTATGAAAAGGAAATTCTTTTCAAACGTTTTGAAAATACTATGGAGGAAGCGCTACAAGACCGCATAAGCCTCAACCCTATTTTGAACTCATTTCAAAACACAGTTTATAAATATAATATTGACAAGGAATTGATCGATTCCTTTATGGACAGCATGCGGTTGGATCTTACAAAAAGCACCTATTCCACTGCGGAAGAATTCAATAAGTATATTTACGGCTCTGCAGATGTTGTGGGGTTGATGTGTTTAAAAGTTTTCGTGAAAGGTGATGTTGAAAAATATAACTCCCTTAAAGAATCTGCGATGAATCTGGGTTCCGCTTTTCAAAAACTGAATTTTTTGCGCGATTTGAAAGAAGACCATGAAACCCTTAGCCGAACATATTTTCCAAACACAAATTTAAATTCGCTGGACGAAATTTCAAAACAAAAGATAATTGAAGAAATAACCGATAACTTCAACAAAGGTTATCAAGGAATCCTGCTTTTGCCACACGAAGCAAAACTTGGGGTTTTTATTGCATACAGGTACTACAAACGGCTCTTGAAAAAGCTTCAACAAACTCCTGCTGTAGAAATAAAAAACGCACGGATCCGAGTGCCAAATATTGAAAAAATAGGTCTTTTGACGCGGAGCTACGTGAAATATCAATTAAATTTGGTAAAATGAGAATAAGTTCAAGGTTTAAAATTCCCGAATCAACGTCTCAACAAATCCCGAATTAACGAATAAGAATGACAACAGTGCTTTGGATATTGATTTTCATAACCACTTTCTTCATTATGGAATTTATGGCGTGGTTTACCCATAAATACGTTATGCACGGTTTTCTGTGGAAACTCCACAAAGACCATCACCTTAAAGACCACGGCAGTTGGTGGGAACGAAACGATTACTTTTTTCTTTTTTATGCGTTGGTGAGCATTAGTTGTTTTGTGGGTTGGAGCTATTTTGGCTTTTGGGCCGGACTGCCCATCGGCTTGGGGATTTTCGCTTACGGACTGGCCTATTTTTTTGTGCATGACATTTTTATCCATCAGCGTTTCAAAATGTTCAGAAATGCCAATAATTGGTATGCACGGGGAATCAGAAGAGCGCATAAAATTCACCATAAACACTTGGGGAAAGAAAAAGGCGAATGTTTCGGGATGCTTTTTCCACCTTTTAAATATTTCAAAAAATAGGCTATGTGGCATCTGTATCTTTTGTTGGACATAGCTTCGTTCAGCATTCCATTTCTTTTCAGCTTTCATCCAAAACTGAAGTTTTATAAGCTGTGGAAATATTTCTTCCCTGCCACATTTATAATGATGGCTTTTTTTGTTTCATGGGACATCATATTCACGCAGCAAGGTTTCTGGGGCTTTAACGAGAAATATCTTTCAGGAATAAAACTGACAAACCTTCCTTTGGAAGAATGGCTCTTCTTTATCTGCATTCCATATGCCTGTCTTTTCACGATTTATGCTTTTAGAAATTTGCTCCCCAAGTTTTCTTTTTCAAACGAAACTACCGCTGTTGTTTATTTTTCACTGCAAACAATATTAATCGCCACCTTGCTTTATTTTTACGATCGGTGGTACACGGCAATCAATTTTGGTTATGCAATTGTGCTAATGGCTTTAGTTTTTAATTATAAACGTGAAGCACTAAACGTTTTCTTCCCTGTTTTTTTAATTCTTTTGATTCCCTTTTTTATCGTGAACGGATTTCTCACAGGCAGCTGGATACACGAACAAGTGGTTTGGTACAACGATTCTGAAAACCTCGGAATCAGAATAGGAACTGTACCTGTTGAAGACAGTATTTATGCGTTAAGTATGCTTCTTACTGTTTATGTTTTAATGGAAAAATTCAAAGAAAAATATCCTTCAAAAAGCACCAGGGATTAATATAGGTTTGCGAAAAAAATCGGCAAATTAACGGTATTAAAATTTCATATACAATAGATTGTACAATGCAAATCAATTGAGATTTTACATTACATTTAAACCAAAAAATTACGTTTATTTATGATACATCCTAAAACAGAACTAAAGTTTATCAGCAATGAAATTGGATATGGTGTTGTTGCTACTGAATTTATCCCCGCTGGCACTATAACGTGGGCCTTAGATGATCTGGACCGTGAGTTTACTCCATCCAAACTAAAGAAAATGAATCCTTTATACCAAAATATCTTAGACACATACTGCTACAGAAACAATAAAGGAAACTATGTGCTTTGCTGGGATTATGGCAGATATGTAAACCACAGTTTTAAAAGCAATTGTATATCCACTGCCTATGATTTTGAAATTGCGATCCGCGATATCCAGCCCGGTGAAGAGCTGACCGACGACTATGGCTATTTAAATGTCTCCGAACCTTTTACAGGAATAGATGAAGGGACCCGCCGTAAAACGGTGTATCCAGATGATCTTTTAAATCATCACCAAACTTGGGACAAACAACTCATCAAAAATTTCCCGAATATCATCAAAGTAGAACAACCTTTAAAATCTTTGATAACTCCAAAGTTGTGGAATGATATCGCTTCCATTGCGGAAGGAAAAAAAGAAATGAAGTCTATTAAGGAAAATTATTTTCCGGGTTAATTTTCATCAGATTATTTAGTAAGAAGTTGATCGAGCAACTCTCGCATTTTTTTGCTGTTCCAGTCGGCCGCACCTTCTTCATCAATAACTATCTCCCCAGTTTTAGAAATAACATAAGTGGTTGGCAGTGCGTTGGATTCCAGTTGTTTCGGTGCTGCATAAGTTTGAAGAAAGATAGGCAGGGAATACCCGTTTTTTGTCATAAAGCTCACGATCTTTTCAGGATTTTCCGAAGTGACAAAATAGAAATCTACTTTATCGCCATACGCATCATATAATTTTTGGAATGAAGGCATTTCTGCAACGCAGGGTGGGCACCAGGTAGCCCAAAAATTCACTATTGCAACCTTTTCTTTTGATTGCGAAAAGTTTATCTCTCCAGAATTCAATTGTTGCAAATTCCAGTTATAATCCTGTAAAGTTTCACGTTTAGTTTCAGCAGTTTCTGATGGCGAAAAAGAAATCAACCTTTGTACAAAAACCTGAATTGGCATTCGCGTTTGCGGAAAAATAAGCAAAGCCAAAAATGCAAAAAATAAAATGTTGCTCCAGTGCTTCTTAAGAAAGGGAATCATAAGCCAAATTGTATAAAAAAACCTAACAGGTTTTTGTAACCTGTTAGGTTTATGTATTTACAAAGTATTTTTAACCGTTCTGCTTTTTTATCAAATTCAAAGCTGAACCTTCGCGATACCAATTTATTTGTGCATCGTTATAAGTATGGTTCACTTTGATGGTGTTTTTGCTGCCATCTTTATGGACAATCTCAAGAGTCAACGGTTTGTTTTCGGAAAAATCTGCAATATCCACAAAGTTGAAAGTATCGTCTTCTTGAATCAAATCGTAATCTGCTTCATTAGCAAACGTCAATCCTAACATTCCTTGTTTCTTCAAATTCGTTTCGTGGATTCGTGCAAATGATTTCACCAAAACCGCAGCAACTCCCAAAAATCTTGGTTGCATAGCCGCGTGTTCACGGGAGGAACCTTCCCCGTAGTTATGGTCGCCCACAACAATGGTTTTTATTCCTTTGGCTTTGTATTCGCGTTGCACATTTGGCACGCCGCCATATTCGCCAGTGAACTGATTTTTTACAAAATTTGTCTTTTTGTTGAAAGCATTTACGGCACCAATCAACGTATTGTTAGCGATATTGTCTAAATGTCCGCGGTAACGCAACCAAGGCCCGGCCATAGATATATGGTCTGTAGTACATTTTCCGAAAGCTTTAATCAATAATTTTACACCTTGTAATTCAGAATCCTTAATAGGAACAAATGGCTCCAATAATTGAAGGCGCTCACTATCTTTAGCAACTTTTACTTCTACAGAGCTTCCGTCTTCTTTTGGCGCTAAATAACCATTGTCGTCCACTTCAAAACCTTTTGGTGGAAGTTCTAGACCTACAGGTTCTTCGAGTTTCACTTCTTGCCCGTCTTCATTTATTAATGTATCGTTCATCGGGTCAAAATCCAAACGGCCCGAAATTGCAATTGCGGCAACCATTTCCGGCGAGCCAACAAAAGCGTGAGTGTTTGGGTTTCCATCGGCACGTTTCGAAAAGTTCCTGTTGAAAGAATGTACTATAGTATTCTTTTCATCACCTTTTCTATCACTTCGGTCCCATTGCCCAATGCAGGGTCCACAAGCATTTGTGAAAATTGTTGCGCCAAGGTTTTCAAAAACGTCTAAAAGTCCATCGCGTTCGGCTGTAAAGCGAATTTGTTCTGAACCTGGATTTATTCCGAAATCGCTTTTCGCCTTTAAATTTTTATCTATTGCTTGCTGCGCAATTGAAGCCGCACGTGATAAATCTTCATAGGAAGAGTTGGTACAGCTGCCAATTAACCCCCAATCAACTTTTAGGGGCCAATCATTTTTCCTTGCTTTTTCACCCAATTCACCTACCGGAGTTGCCAAATCTGGAGTGAAAGGACCATTTAAATGTGGTCGTAGCGTTGTTAGATCTATTTCAATTACTTGGTCGAAATATTTTTCTGGATTTGCGTAAACTTCGTCATCTCCTGTTAAATACGGTCTAATTTTATTTGCTTCATCTGCGATATCTGAACGGTCAGTAGCACGAAGGAAACGCTCCATAGCATCGTCATAACCAAAGGTTGAAGTGGTTGCTCCAATTTCAGCACCCATATTACAGATAGTTCCTTTTCCAGTACAGGAAAGATTTTTTGCGCCTGGGCCAAAATATTCAACAATAGCCCCAGTTCCCCCTTTTACGGTAAGAATTCCGGCTACTTTCAAAATAACATCTTTTGAAGCGGTCCAGCCATTCAGCTGGCCAGTCAATTTAACCCCAATGAGCTTTGGGAATTTCAATTCCCAAGCCATTCCAGCCATTACGTCAACGGCATCTGCACCGCCAACACCAATAGCAACCATTCCCAAACCACCAGCGTTTACTGTGTGGCTATCGGTTCCGATCATCATACCGCCAGGGAAAGCATAATTCTCTAAAACTACTTGGTGAATAATTCCTGCTCCGGGTCTCCAAAACCCGATTCCGTATTTGTTTGAAACAGATTCAAGGAAGTTAAAAACCTCATTGCTTGTTTCATTGGCGCGCTTCAAATCTGGAACAGCGCCTTGTTTGGCTTGAATTAAGTGATCGCAATGCACAGTAGTTGGCACTGCCACAGTTTTCTTTCCGGCTTGCATAAATTGCAAGAGCGCCATTTGTGCAGTTGCGTCTTGGCATGCAATTCTATCAGGGGCAAAATCCACATAATCTTTACCACGTTGGAAAGCTTTGTTGGGGTTGCCGTCCCAAAGGTGGGAGTATAATATTTTTTCAGAAAGAGTAAGTGGTTTTCCCGTGATTTCACGTGCTTTGTCCACACGTTCTGCCATCTGGGCATAAACCTTTTTAATCATATCAATATCAAAAGCCATAGTTGTATTTTTTGTTGATGCGAAATTACAAAAAAAATAGAATAATTAAAAAATATTTAATAGAATTGCTTATTTAGTAAATATAATTCATTAAATATTAAATATTATTGAATATAATTATCGATTCGATAATTATAGATGGGTAATTTTAAGAATTTCAAAATATTACAATTCCAAAAATCTGCGAAATTTGAAAAGAATAACAAAGATTGCTTAATATAGGCTTTTAATTATCTCTTCTATGCTCAATCCTTCGGCTTCTGCTTTGTAGTTTTTAATCAATCGGTGCCTAAGAATACCGATTGCTGCTTTTTGAACATCTTCAATATCCGGAGAGAATTTACCGTGAAGTGCAGCGTGCGATTTTGCAGCCAAAATTAAATTCTGTGAGGCTCGGGGTCCAGCGCCCCAATCGATATAGTTTTTTACAGTTTCTGTAGCTGTAGAACTATTTGGACGTGTTTTTCCAACCAAAGTAACGGCGTATTCCACAACGTTATCTGCAACAGGGATTCTTCGGATCAATTGTTGAAAATCTATGATCTCCTGCGCTGTAAAAAGTGGATTTACTTTTTGGGTTTCGCCTGAGGTTGTTTGTTTAACCACTTCTACTTCTTCAGAAAAGGAAGGGTAATCAAGATTGATGGCAAACATGAACCGATCCAATTGCGCTTCGGGCAATGGATATGTTCCCTCTTGCTCAATCGGGTTTTGGGTTGCAAGCACAAAATAAGGCAAATCTAATTTATAGTGATGTCCGGCAATGGTTACTGCCCGTTCCTGCATTGCTTCCAAAAGTGCCGCTTGGGTTTTTGGGGGAGTTCTGTTAATCTCATCCGCAAGAATAATATTGGCGAAAATTGGACCTTTTATAAATTTGAATTCCCGGTCCTTATCCAAAATTTCAGAGCCTAAAATATCGCTGGGCATCAAATCTGGCGTAAACTGGATTCTTTTGAATTGAAGACCTAAAGCTTCCGCAACAGTATTAACCAAAAGGGTTTTCGCAAGTCCTGGAACGCCAATCAGCAATGCATGACCGCCTGAAAAGATGGCGAGCAACACTTGCTCAACCACTTCATCCTGACCTACTATTACTTTTTTTATTTCCTGCCTAAGGGCGTTGTATTTTGAAACCAGTTGCGTTACCGCTGCTACGTCTGACATATTTTTTTCGCTATTATTTTTTCATCCAATTACCAGCAAAATCACAATCTTGGTAGTCTTGGTTGATGCTAATATACGTATCTTTTATTTTCTCGTTCTGCCACTTGTTGATTACCTTGATCTGCTTTTCGCGAAGTGCCAACTGTTTAATTCGTTCGTAATCCTTAGAGTAATCGGCTTTGTGTTCGGGGTATTTTTTGGTAACGGTAAGTATTTTCAAACTGCTCTTTCCGGTTCGGTCGCGATCTGTAAAAACTTTTGAGACTTCGCCTTCTTTTAAGTTATAGACTTGTGCACTAAGGGTTGGGTCCATTTTTGTAAGGTCGAATTTAGTGTCAAAAGAAATTGGGTTTAACAGCTGGCCTCCATTGTTTCGGGTTTCTTTGTCATCAGAATTCTTTCTGGCAGCTTCCGCAAATGTGATTTCCGCTGAATCAATCTCTGCTTTTATATCTTCTATTTTTTTCTGTGCCGCATCTATTGATTTTTGCGAAACTTCGGGGAACATCAAAATGTGTCTTACGTCAACTTCCTGTCCGCGGATTTTTTCAACGTATAAAATATGATACCCAAATTCAGTCTCAAAGGGTTCGCTTATTTCCCCTTCCAACATTGAAAATGCTTGATCCTTGAATTCCTTTGCCCATGGTGAATCTCTTTTAACGCCCGTATAAAGTCCTCCTTTTGATGCCGAGCCGGGATCCTTGGAATACAGAACCGCCTTCGTGGAAAAACTGGCGCCGTTGTCAATTATATCTGCACGCATTGCATTTAGTTTCGCTACAACTTCATCTTTTGCTTGCTGGGTTATTTCGGGATCGACGACGATTTGTGCAATTTCTATTTCGGCTCCAAAAACAGGACGCTCATCTTCGGGAATAGAGAAGAAAAATGTTCTTACCTCTTCTGGAGTTACCTCTAATTTTTCAACTACTTTTTGCTGCATCATGCTTGCCAACTTTATGTTTTTGTTAGCTTCAAAAAGTTCTCTCCTCAATTCCGCAATATTGTCTTTCCTATAATAGGCAGCAACTTTTTCCTCGCTGCCAAGTTCACTTATCATATATTGCATCTGTTGGTCTATCATACCATTGATTTCGGCATCTGCAACCAACAAACTGTCTTGTTTAGCCTGATGTGCATAGAGTTTGTCTTCCATCAATTTACCCATCAATTGGCAACGGGTTATATCTTCTATTGATATTCCTTGTGATTGCATTTCAACATAGGCTTTGTCTATATCACTGTCCAAAATAACGTACTCGCCCACTACAGCGCTAACACCTTCGGCTTTATACCGCTTGAAAGGTTTCAGCGTATCGCGTTGCATTAACTGTTGAACCACTAGGGAGTCATTGCTTTTCACAACGCCAGTGCTGTCTGGTTCCAATACAATCTGTGCTTGGAGCACGGCAGTGGAAAACAACAACACCAATAAAAACTTATTCATTTTTATAGATTTCAAAATTATTTGTTTCAATAGCATCTTTTGTAATATCTGTTTCTAATTTTTTTATGAGTTCAAGCTTTCTTTTGTTCAAAATGATTTGTCTCAAAGTTGGCTTAATATAGGAAAAGGGTGCTGTATCATTGGGATTGAGCACGTTTTCAATTTTCACCAAATATACTCCTAATGAATCTTGCAATTGTGCAAAATTGGATTTTTTTAACACTTGTTCGTTATTGCCCTTTAACACTGGCAAGGCATGGAGCAAAACTTCTTTTTTGATCCAAACAGAATCATTGAAATTAGAGGATACAAATTGGTAATCCTGACTGTTTAGCGATTTTCTGTCTTTTTCATTATAACGATTCAGCTTTTCCTTTAAAGACGGCAGTCCATCAAAATTTAAGGGAAGCTGAACATAACGAAGCTTAACGAGCAAATCTCTTTGCTTGAAGTTTTCTTTATTTTCTTCGTAGTATTTCTGGTATTCCTGCTCCGAAATTACGCTATCCAACTGTTTGTCAACAATTACATTTTTATAGGCATCGGTTAGCAGGTCTGTTCTATATTCCTGAACCAATTTGTCAAATTGCTCCATCTTTTCTGCCGTAAGATTTATTTTTGCTTGCCCAATAAGCAATTGTTGCGTTGCCCAACGGTTTATGTAATTGTTTACAATGATGGCACTATCTTCTGGCGAAGTATTTTCCGAAATCAATTTTGCAATGTCTGCTTTATATAAATAACTATCGTTCACACGGGCAATCGCTTCCTTCTCGGTTTCCTGTTTAAAATAATCACAGGAAACCAATAAGCAACAGCACAATATTATATAAAGAAATTGCTTTATCACTTCAGTTGTTTCTTAACGTGTTTCAATGTTTTCCTGTTAACTTCTACTTTGTATTTTGAATGCAAACTTTCTATCCAAGAAACTTCAAGATCGTTTTGGTAGTTGCTCAACACTTTCCCTTTTACATCATCCAACGATTTTGGTCCGGGAGCAATTATTTCTTTAATGTTCACCACAACGAAGGAATCATTGCTTGGGTAAATTTTAGAAACCCCCTTATTGATTTCAAGATTTTTGGGAAGCTCGCGCTGGTCAATTTCAAAAACTCCAGGAGTGATAAGAACATTTACTTTATTTTCCGAATTCAGTACAGATTTAATTTCCTCTGCGGTTTTTCCTTCCCCCAACATTTTTTGTGCCTGCTGCGCAAGCAAGTTTGAAGTTGCTGCATAAATATCTGCGTCAACACGCTGTTTCCACTGGTAATTTTGTTTGGTTTTATTGTAATACTCTTGAATACCTATAGAATCGTTTTTGCCCTTTTGCCATATGTTTTTGTCCATCACATCAAAAATTAAAAGACCGTCGCGGTATTCGTTGAGGATGGCGGCGTAGTCTTCATTTTCGTACTCAAGTCTTTCTTTGAAATAATCTTTCAGTTCCTCAGTTTCAAATTCATCATAAAAATCTACCAATAACGTTTCCTTCAGTCTGTATGGGCGCGTTGTTCTTTGACGCTCTTCTATATATTTCGCAAAATCTGAATACGTTGATTTTTTTTCGTCAATAACGAAAAGCGTTTTATCCTCATCGGCTGATATTGGAGTCATAACCCATTTTCTTTTCAAGATATCATCGCCGAGGTAGGTGTCAAAATAAGGCAAGTAGCTTTCTTCTTTTTTGAAGCCATATTTTTCCTTAATTTTTTTATTTGTGGCACTGGTAACAACTTTAGAGCGATCACCTTCGTTCACTTTTTTCTCAAGTTCAGCTTTTTGCTGCTCAAAAGTTTCCATTGGGAATTTTTCATCCAAACGGATAATGTGCCAACCGAAATCAGTTTTTACAGGTTTGCTCAAATCACCAGGGATTTTAAGAGCGTAAGCCGCATCCTCAAATTCTGGAGCACGAAGGTCACCTTTTGTGAAAGGCTTTAGCTTACCGCCCTGCACGGCTGAATTTTTATCGTCGGAAAATTGTTTGGCAAGGCTTTCAAAGTTCTCCCCCTGTTTCAGCATGCTGTAAATTTCATTGATGCGCTCTTCTGGGTTAAAGTTGCGCGCGCCTTTTTTATCTGAAATCATAATATGCGATACCGAAATTTTTGGCATTCGCGCTCTTTTGCCGTTAACCTTCAAAACATGGTATCCAAAACTGGTGCGTACAATACCTGAGATTTCGCCAACTTTAGTGTTATAAGCGGCATTCTCAAACGGATAAACCATATTGAATACTGTGAAATAGCCTAAATCGCCTCCAGATTCTTTTGCTCCAGGCTCTTCAGAATAGGTTTTCGCGAGCTTAGAAAAATCTTCACCCTTCAATGCTTTTTCTCGAATGGTCCTTATCTTCGAATATGCAGCCAAGGTGTCCTGGGGCAAAGCCTCATAATCAACACGGATCAAAATATGGGAAGCTTCTATATCTTCTTTGCCACGTTCGTAGGCTTCTTTGGCAAGTTCTTCGGTAACCTTGTCTTCAAAAAGATAATTTCTTGAAAGTTGGTCTCTGTACTTTGAAAATTCCTTTAAATAATTTTCTTCTTTGTCCAGACCCTGTGCTTGGGCTTCAACTATTTTAAGTTTATAATCAATAAAAAGTTGCAGATAACCGTCAATGTCTTTTTGCGACTCGTCCTGAACAAGATCCAGGTTTTTTTTGTAAACACGTTCAAATTCGTTTGCATAAACGGGCTTGCCATCTATGGTCATCAACACTTCTTTTTTATTTTGTGAAAAAACGGTTGTGGCGCTCAAGAAGGCCAAAATGCATACGGTAAGAAAATTTTTCATCATTATTGAATATTTATTTTTAATGAAACGAAGCGCCTATGTTTAAGCTTCGGCGGACAAAGGTGCAAAAATAGCAAAAAGCTACGGGAACTTGCACCCGAAAAGCAAACGAATTTAATATAAATATAGTGTTTCACGCTTTTTAAAATATTCTTAAAACCCGTAACTTGCAGAAGCTATTGAAAGAACTTTAAAAAGTTATTCTTAAGATGAAACCCATACCCTCATAACAATATATAAATGATTGAAAGAGTAAAGCTTATTTGGGACTTCCGAGGCCCGAATGCAAAGCACATAGCTGAGCATCACGCAAAACATCTTGCGGAATTCGCAGAAGCAGAAAAATTAAACAACGCTTTTACGGGCCATGAAGAAAACACGCCAATGCACCATATTGCTTTTTTTGTGGTTGAAAAAAGCCTGATGAATACCCTAAGGGAAACCTTGAAACCTACCCGTGGGCAAATTTATGACGAACCGTGAAAGCATTTTTTCAAGATACTTTAGAATACACACACCGTTGCAATCAGCAGCTTATTGAGGTATTGGACAAAAATCCTGAAACGTATGCAGATAAAATAAGCCTTTTGGCAAGCCATACCCTAAACGCGCACCATGTGTGGAACCACCGTATTTTTGGTGTTGTTCCAGCACTTTCGGTTTGGCAACAGTTGGATATTGACAATTTGCAATTAATAAACAGCGAAAATTTTGAGCACAGCAAAGAGATTCTTCATAAAAAAGAATTGACCGAACCTATAAACTACACCAACAGCAAGGGGCAAAATTTCAACAATTCTATTAGTGAAATATTTTTTCACATCATAAATCACAGCACCTATCATCGCGGACAACTAATGAACCTTTTGAAAATCAAAGGCGTGGAACCTATTGTTACGGATTATATTTTTTACAAACGCTGAAAGCAACTGACTGCTTATTTGCAATATTTATAGTAATATTGCGCTCTGAATATTTAAAAAAACAAACAAAATGAAAATTCTAAAAATTGCAGTTTTCTTTATCGGTCTTTCAACCTTCGCCCAAGGAAAAGTGGGTGCTGTTGACGTAGAGTTCATTCTTTCCAAAATGCCCGAACTCACCACGGTTCAAACTGAATTGGAAACCTACGGTAAACAACTGGACATAGACCTCAACAAAAAAGTGGACGAATACAAAAAACTTGTAGAAGAATACAAACAAGGAGAGGCAGCCTTTACCGAAGAGCAGAAAAAAGAAAAGCAGGCCGCACTGATAAATTTGGACAAAGACATTCAAAAATTCCAACAGAACGGTTCCAAACTGATGGACATTAAGCAAACGGAAGCGCTTAAACCACTTTACAAAAAAATAGGCGAAGCCTTGGACAAAGTAGCAAAAGCACAGAACTTCACACAAGTGATGCAGACCACTCAGGATCTGGTTTATTTAGACCCAGCATATGATCTTACAGTTCCAATTCTACTGGAACTCGGCATCACCATAACTGCTGAAGAATAGAGAAAACAACCCAACTTTTCTTTTGAAAAATATAAAACGTGGAGCTATTGCTTCACGTTTTTTTTTACAATACTTTTTGGATATAGTTATATTTGAAGAACTTCAGAATTGTTTAAAATAGGAACTCACTAATAAAAGAAATCAAAATAATTGATGTCTGAAAAAATCATTGAACATATTCTCCAAAATCCTTCTGGCACTAAAACTGAAAATATTATTTTTAATGATCAGAATTATGAAGTTAGCTATAATTGGAAAAGCCGAATTAGTATAAAAATCGAACCTGCCCAGCATTTATTTCAAAATATAGATGTTTGTGAAATTCGAAAAGCACCCTTAGCTAGTCTTATCACACGCTATCCAAATTATAATTTAAGAGGTGAACGAACCGAGCTTACCGAAAAATTGCTTTACAATAAATACACTCCCGCCCTGCTCAGTTTTCCAGTTTCCAAATTAAGCTGTGAAAACGGTAAAATATCCTTCACGGCGACACTGAGAAAAAAACATATTATACAATTGGAAAAAATAATCAACTACTTTGAAGCATTGCTGGTTACTTTAAAATAATATCCCGCAGAGCTATTAAAAGAAAAAGCGTCAGGAAAACTCCCAACGCTTAAGTTTTAATTTAAAAGCAACTAAATACTATTACTGAATATTTTCCAATTACCTGCTATAATTCGGTGATTCACTGGTAATGGTAACATCATGCGGATGGCTCTCATTGATGCCCGAAGCGGTAATTTTAATAAACCGCCCGGTTTCTTTTAAAGTCTCAATATCCTTGGAACCACAATAACCCATTCCGGCACGAAGTCCACCGATAAACTGGGTCATACTTTCAACCAATTCGCCTTTGAAGGGCACGCGGCCCACAATTCCTTCAGGAACCAGTTTTTTAATATCATCTTCCACATCTTGAAAATAGCGGTCTTTGGAACCTTGTTTCATTGCCTCTACTGAGCCCATTCCTCTATACGACTTGTATTTTCTTCCTTCGTAAATAATGGTTTCGCCCGGAGATTCCTTCGTTCCAGCTAATAGGGACCCAAGCATCACACAATCAGCTCCAGCAGCGATCGCCTTAGGAATATCACCTGTGTAACGAATTCCACCATCTGCAATCACGGGAACACCGCTGCCTTTTAAAGCAGCAGCAACTTCAAGCACTGCTGAAAACTGTGGAAAACCAACTCCCGCAACCACTCTTGTAGTACAAATTGAGCCGGGTCCAATTCCAACTTTCACCGCATCGGCACCAGCTTCGACTAAATATTTTGCGGCTTCGGCTGTGGCAATGTTTCCAACTATCACATCCAAATCCGGAAATCTCTGTTTCACCTTTTTCAAAACTTCAACCACTCCTTTGGTGTGACCGTGGGCGGTGTCAATAATCACAGCGTCAATCTGCGCATTTACCAAAGCCTCGGCTCTTTCCAAGGCATCAGCGGTAACGCCAAGCGCTGCCGCAACGCGAAGTCTTCCGTATTGGTCTTTATTGGCAATGGGTTTTTGTGTAAGTTTTGTAATATCCCTAAAAGTGATAAGACCAAGAAGTTTTCCATTTTCGTTTACCACGGGAAGTTTCTCAATTTTATTTTTTTGAAGGATTATCTCGGCTTCCTTTAAAGAAGTACCCTGTGCCACGGTAACTAAATTTTCGGAAGTCATTATTTCAAGTAGCGGACGTTTCAAATCTTTTTCAAAACGAAGATCGCGGTTGGTAACAATTCCTATTAATTTTCCGGCACCATCGGTAATTGGAATCCCGCCAATGCTGTATTCCCGCATGGTTTTTTGGGCATCGCCCACAGTGTTTTCTTTATGAAGCGTAATTGGGTCGATGATCATCCCGCTTTCGGCACGTTTCACTTTCCGCACCTCAGCAGCCTGCTGCTCTATACTCATGTTTTTGTGAAGCACACCAATGCCGCCTTCGCGAGCCATGGCAATAGCCATAGCGCTTTCCGTAACGGTATCCATTGCTGCGGAAACAATAGGTAGGTTTAATGTAATATTTCGCGAAAATTTGGTGGCGATGGAGACTTCGCGGGGTAAAACTTCAGAATAGGCGGGCACTAAAAGTACGTCGTCATAAGTAAGCCCTTCTCCTAGAATTTTGTTGTCGTGTGCAGTCATTGCAATTAAATTAACTTCCGAAGCTTGCGAAAGTGGTTATGGATTAATTGCGTGCAAATGTACAGTAAATTATGTAATTAATTCAGGTTTCTTTTTGTAAATCCGTAAGGAATATAAAGCGGTCCTTCATCATAAAAACTTATATACAATAAGATGGGTTCTTTTAAGCCTTCGAAGGTAACCTCGTAAACGTCTACTAAAGCACTACCCATCATGCCATTTTCACTTTCGTATGGACAGCAACTTCCACGACGGTGAAAAGTTAGCTCTTCACCATTGGGGCCCGCCAAAGATGCTATATACCTGCGTTGGTTCTGAACACTTTTTTCACCCACCTTAACTGGAAACTCCCCAGAAAGAGCATATTTTTTATTGGGAGCCATTTTTATAATATCCAAAAATGGTTCATGAGTAGTTGAAGTTTCAGTAGGATTTGTAGAAGAACTTATAATTGCCGGTTGTTTGGCTCCACAAGAGACTAAAAATGTTGCAAGAATAAAAGTTAGAATAAAGTGTTTCATCGAAAAGGTTTTTCCGAAAATACAATTATTTCTAAAATGGAAAAAATAAATTTATATCCTGGAATTTTTACCTGTAACGTCACATACCAAGTGCGTGACCGGCTAGGGAATATATCTCTTTTCCGAAGCAACCAATTGCAAAAGTACCGCTCCAGCCGCTATCACATAGACTACAGTCATCAAGGTGCCTGAAATCATGACAATCCATCTCATCCACAACACACCTTTCCACATAAAATAAATTCCGCCGAAGGTCAAAAGGATAGAAACAAAAGGTTCAATCATTAAAAAAGCTTTCAATTTTGCAGGAAGTGAAGTGATAGCCACCAAGCCGCCCAGCAAAAAGAAAATAAACGAAATGGAAAGAATGTGGGTGTGCAAAATGGTAAGCATCTCGCGCTCCCCTTTTTTGAATTTCATTATTGTAGCATCCTCAACTTCCTCATTGCCAAGATAATTTTCTTCCAAACCGTTAAGCGAAACTGATTCTGTTTGGCGAACAAAGTTGATCCCTGTGAAATACCCCACGCTCAAAACAATAACAAAAGCTGCAATAAATTGTTTTGCGTAACCCGGAAGGTTATGGATGCGGCCGTCTAGTTGCATTTTATAGTATATTTGATTTTTGTAGGATTGCAATGCTTTTCAATAAGGCGTTCATTTCTGTGGTCATGGACCTTACCGAAATGGTAGCCCCACTGATAGGGATGATATTCTGATTGTAAACTAGCTCTTTGGATACGGGAGATTTGCCTTCAAATTGTTGCAGCCATCGTTTACTTCCTATTTCCCCACCATATTCTTCACGGTACACCAGCACCTTGCTTTTTGCAATGACAAGATCCCTGTCAAACAAAACCAAATAATCAAACGTAGCGGTTTTGCTGGGTGCGTTCCCAATATAACCATACCCAAGGAATTTAGCTCCCGAGCTAATTCTAAAAAGGTTGTCCTTTCCGAATTCCGAAAGGGTCTTGGCATTCAAATCTTTCGGGACTGAAATAATTTCTTTCGAAAAGTTTTCAGTCCCGTAGAATTTTGCTATTTCTTTATCTGCTTTCTTTACTACGCTTACCTGATCAGCAAAAGCTACCAAGAACAGCGAAACAAAAAAAAGGAAGAAGGTAATTTTCATAAAGCAAAGATATTTAAATGAAAGCAAAAGATCCCTGCATTCGCAGGGATTTTGTTAGAACCAAACGCCAATTCCAAAGTTTAGTTGGTTCGAAACCTCAGCCCCTTCCAAGGCATTGTCCCTAATTTGATAATCACCTTTCACAACTACCCCATTTGTGATATGATAAGATAAGCCTGCGGTAATATCTTGACGGTTAAAGGCGTCATTGCGCACCAAACCACCTTCCGTGTCAGCATGTGTGTCGTATTGTTCATAACGGGCAAAAGCAAAAAGTTTTTGCTTGGCGGTAAGAGGCAGTAAGTTATATGCCCCTTCTACATAATACCCCATCAGGGCACTGCCCAAATCCTTTCCGGTAAGGGTATTGTATTTGTCCGTATCGGTAAGGGAAGCATAAACAAACTCGCCGCGCGCGGTAAATTTACGGAAAGCGTAACGAACGTCGAAACCAACCATGGAGATGCCTATATTTGCGCCATCCAAATCTTCTACATCGTCCTCAGCCTGTGTTTTTCCAAAATATCCAGCTACCCCGAAACGCAAGCCTGGGATTCCATAATAATCAAGTTTCGCTGAAAAGGTTGGGCTGTCAACTGTGGACTCAATCCCTTTTTGACGCCCTCCTCGCAAACCGTCCTTGCCCTTTAAGTATCCTTTTATCCCGCCCTCTTCGTCTAGCGCAGTAGATTTGAAACCATTAAAAATATAGGCTTGGTAACCCAAAGATATTTCTGGAAAACGTCCAGTTACCCCTACTCCCAGTTCGCGCCAAGTTGTTGGTATTATATCGTGGTCAACAGCTGGCCGACTGGTGCCGTTAAATGTGGTGGGTTCGTGGTATTCGTTGATGATACCCATTGGAACCAACATAAGCCCTCCTCGTAGGTTAATGTTATTGCCTACTGCATAGTTTACAAAGGCTTGCTCTACGTATATTTCTTCCACATGTTCCACTTCAATTTCAGAAACAAACTGTACTTTTTCGTCAAACTTATAGCCCACAAGAAGCACCAATCTGTGCACGTCAAGAGTGCCATTATCGCCCTCTGGCTGGTTATAGACCATTTCGCCATAACCACCAATGGTTACAGCTTTTCCAAAATTACCTGAAAGAATGCGTTGAGCACTATTTTCTTGCAAATGAGGGTTTGATGGAATTGAATCTGGAGCAGTTTGCGAAAAAGAAATCGCGCTTACAGATAAAGCAATTGAATAAATAAGTTTGAAATGGCTGGCTCGCGCGAAGCGCTGACCCCGTTCGGCCAGGCCATCTACCTGAGCCCGCTCAAGTGGGTCGTCCTGCTTGCCCCGATCGGCCTCGTCTTCTTCCTG
>JAPKFY010000056.1 GCA_026646335.1 Aequorivita sp.
GGTCAGGGTAGTAGCCATTGTGTTGCCAAATTCAAGCAGTTGGGCCTGGTTCTGGATGGTAAAACTATTTTCAGAAAACAGTCTGTGTTTAATACTTATCTCGCCCAAACAAATATTTGGCAACGTGTAAACAAAAACCGCTGGACTGGGAAAGTATTCTTCATCGTTTTCAATTGCGGCTTGGTGTTTTCGGTCTGTGTCCAGACTGGAAGCTCTGTTTGAAAAAACGAGGGCTATATTATTTTCCTCTTCGTTTAAGTTTTCCTTTTTCAGCAAGACATCAGCCGCCAAAAAAGCGAGTTTGCTGAGATTGTCCATTTTGAAAAACTTGGAATAATCTGTTTTTAAAAATTTGTAAGCGTTCTTAATAAATGCTGAAAAATCTCCGGTCCCGATAGCAATCGGGACATCACTATAAATTACATTTCCATTTACCGAAATGGTCTGGTTTTTTATATGACAATAACTTTTTATGTAAAATTTCTCAAGCAACCTTTAAGATTATTTTATTGAACGCCTTATAATGTCCCCTTTGGGGATTTAGGGGCTTTCTTTTCGCAGACCAACATGGTGTGATATTCGCCTAACTGGACATCTTTCTTCAGTCTCAAACCTGCCTTATCAATCAATCTTAAAAAAACGCTGGCCGGATACATTTTGCTGTTTCCGTTTGCAAGTACCGTAAAATACAGGGAAGTGGCTTCCAATATAAATTGCGAAGCGCGAAAAGCCTGTCTGTCTGTAAAGGTTTCAACAATTATCAATTCAGCATTGTCATCCATAGATTCCGCACAGGTGCTTAAAATTTTCACTATTTCATCTTCGGAAAAACAATCCAAAAACTGGCACATCCAGATAAGGTCTGCACCACTTGGGATTTGAGGATTTTCAGAAAGCCAATCAATGGCGTGGCCAGAAATTCTATCCTTAAAACCATGGTGCTCGGCATTTGCCATAGCCATGTTCAACTGGCCAGGCAAATCAATGATTTTCACATTAACATCTTCGTTGAAATTGCAACATTTAATGGAAAATTTGCCCGTATTTCCACCAATATCGAAAAGATTTTTCGGCTTCCTTTCAAATATTTTTTCTAGAGCTTCTGCAAAAATATCATCGGAATAATGGTGGTCAAAATCAAACCAAGATTGCTGCTCAGCTGGCTTTAGCTGCGAAAGTCCTTCATAAATGGTTTTCCATTGACCAAGTTCTTTCAGTCCTTCGGGCTTACCGTTTTTGATGGATTCGTTTAAATGAAACAGGCCTTTGTAACAAACGTCATTTGCAAAATTAAGGTTCACACTGGCCGTTGTATTGTAGTTCAAGAAATAGCCCACTTTTGTAAGCTCGTATTGGTTTTCTTGATTTTTACTTACAATATTGGAGGTTTCTGCAATTTCAAGCAATACACCCACACCATAGGGAGTGATTGAAAGATTTTCGGAAATTTCTTCGACAGTGGGGCCGCCTTTTTGGCGTTGGTCAAAAATATAATCGAGTATCCCCAATTTCCGAAGTGATACCGAAGCTTGGAAGACAAAAGGTGCAAAGGCAATCCGGTGGGCTTCTTCCAAAGCTTCAACGGCATTCATTTTTTTAGTTGAATTTGACATTTGTAATTGGTTAGTTGTTTACTTTTTTTAAAATCACCGCTGTGTTGCAACCCCCAAAACCTGAGGCAGTTTTCAAAAAGATCTGCAAATTTTTTGGTGTATTGTCTTTAATAATATTTATTCTTTTTGAGACGCCAAGGTCGGAAAATCCTTTGGAAGAAAAAAGAATATTTTTCTTCATAAAATGCATTCCCACAATCGTTTCCAATAAGCCCGAAGCGCCCAAAGTGTGCCCAAAATAGCCTTTCAAGCTATTGAGCGGTACATTCTCCATTCCCAATCGGTCAAAAGCGATGGCTTCCATTTCATCATTGAAAGATGTGGCGGTGCCATGGGCGGAGATATAATCTATTTGCGAAGCATCCAAATCTGCCTCTTTCAATGCAGCTTTTACACATCTGAAGAGTCCCTCGCCAGTCCGCGATGGGCCAGAAATATGGTTGGCATCATTGCAGGTTGCATCACCAAAAATTTCAACGGCTTCATTTGGAAGATTATCAGCTGAAGAAGTAACCAAAGCACTTGCGGCCACTTCACCCAAATTGATTCCAATTCGGTTATTATCATATGGTTTGCAAGGTTCTGCCGATAAAGCCTGAAAGGAATTGAAACCCGATAGAATAAATTTTGTAACCAAATCGCCACTGCTAATAAAGACGTGATCATATTTTCCTTCAGAAATAAATCGCTTTGCTGTTGAAATTGCCAAAACTCCCGAAACACAAGCATTTGAAAGCACGATCGCTTCATGCTTAAAGCCGAAAAAATTTTGGATTGTCTTCCCCAGTTCACTCATATAAACGCGGCTTTCGGGAAAATTGTTTTCCTTTTCAAGTACGTCTATATTTCCTTTTGTGGTTGAAATCAGCAAACCCACTTTTTCATTTAAAGGGACTTTTGAAGTATCGATTACTTTTTTCAACGAAAGAATCAGCATCTGTTCCAGCTTTGTAAACTGTGAAGCATCCCCTATTTTATTGAATTCACTTTTTATCACTTCAGAAGAAATCATGGAAGCGCAAAAAGGTTCGGGCAAAAGGGAAGCGTCGACAAATTTTTCAAGTCCAGAATTTCCTTTTGAAATATTTTCAACAACCGTTTCGCTGTCAAAACCAAGATTGCTGAAAATATTATTATATGAAAGAAACGTTCTATCCATTTTTTACAGTCCCATTTTCCTTTTCCAGTTTGCGAAAAACTCAGGTTTTGTCAAAGAAAGTTCGCCCTGTTCATTCAAAAAAACCTGTATGGTTTCGCCTAGACAAACTAATCTTCCCTTTGGGTCAAAAATTCGATACTGAAAAATCATTTTGGCTGCCGGCGAATCTATAAATGTGGTTTTTATGGTTGCTACATCGCCATAACGCAACGGTAGCTTGTGTTCACAGGAAGATTTCACGATTGGCGACGTAAAGCCATTTGCTTTCTGTTCCAAATAGGAAATGCCGTGTTCACGCCCAAATGCTTCGCGGCCGTCCTCAAAATACTGAATGTAATTTCCGTGCCACACAATTCCCAACGGATCGGTTTCAGTGAAACGCACCCGAATTTCAGATGTAAAGCTTATATCATTCTTATTGTCAGACGGCATTTTTTCTTCTATTATAGATTATTGATATTATGATTGTAACAAGGAAGAACAACAATAATAACGAAATTTCGGGAAGGATTTTAGCAAAACCAACATTTCTTAAAAAAACATCATAGAAGGCTTCCAAGCCCCAATTCATAGGCGAGATTTTAGAAATCAATTGCATTAATTTTGGCATCACAAAAACAGGGACCCAAACGCCGCCGAGGGCAGCTAAAATTACAACTAAGGTAGATCCAAATGGCGCAGCTTGTTCCTGTGTTTTTGCAATTGTTCCCAACAACAGTCCCAACCCGATTGCGGCCAAACCTGAAAACAGCGCAACAATGTATAACATGAGTAATTTCCCTGAAACATCAATTCCTGGAAGTCCCATTGCTGGGAAAAGATAGATTCCAACAAGCAACATCAATGTAAATTGAATCAGGCATACACCAAGATAGACAATGGTTTTTCCGCCCAGAACTGTGGCGTAATTTACCGGCTGGGTGCGCAAACGCACAAAAGTGCCTTGGTTTTTTTCTTTCACCAAATTGATGGAAAGTGGAACAATAATGAAAAATATAGCAAAGAGCGTCCACGCTGGCACATTGTGCTGTGCGGAGTTTGGGATAATTTCTTCGTTGTTCTTTGTCTGTAGAATTTCTTTAAAAGCGATAAAGTTTTCGGTTTCAAAAATGGGCTCTGCATCTTCCTCGCCCAATTCGGTTTGAAAGGCTTTGTAAATACTTTGTGTTTCAATTTTTGAAATCATTTTATCGATGCCATTCTTAACAGAAGACTTAAAACTCATTTGAGTTGCCGGATCGAAATACAGTCGAACCTCCTTAGGAGGAATAACTTCTTTGGCAACCGCCAGACTATCCTCTTCCAGCCCAAATTTTGACAAAATCCCTTCCACATTTTGGTCAACCTTTTTTTGAAGCGATGCCGAAAGATTTTCGGGAATTATAATGGCAAGCTGATATTCTCCAGAAAAAACTGCTTCTTTTGCCTCGTCTTCGGAAGTTTTCTGAAGGATTTCAAACGAATTGGATTCGGAAAGGTTTTCGATTATGCTTTTTGAAACTTCGCCTTTGTCATTATCTACCAAAAGCACGGGTATTTTAATATCGCTGATGGTTTTAAACGTGCTGTCCTGTACCAAAGTGATGACTATCAACAGCAATATTGGCATTATAAAGAGTATCGCTATTCCGCCCAAATCGCGGATTAGCAAAAGCATTTCCTTATATGTTGAAGCCCAGAGTTTATGCATAATCGCGAAGGGCTTTACCGGTTTGAGCCAAAAATACATCTTCAAGGTTGTTGGCGCCGGGTTGGTTTTTTATCAGTTCCGAAGGAATCCCTTTTACAATTATTTCACCATTGTCAATTATGGCTACGTGGGTACAGAAAAATTCGGCTTCGTTTAAATGGTGTGAAGTGTAAACAATCGTAGTTCCTTGCTTATTGAGAATTTTTAAACGGTCTATAATAACGTTTTTGGACTGTACGTCAACGCCCACGGTGGGTTCGTCCAAAAACAAAACTTTTGGTTGGTGGAGAATTCCGGCAATCAAGTTTACGCGGCGCTTCATTCCTCCAGAAAACGTGGCGGTTTTTTTATCGGCAAATTTTGAAAGTCCCATTATCTCCAAATGCTCGTTGATGGATTTTTTTAGGGTTTCGCCTTTAATTCCGTACATACTCCCGAAATATTGCAGATTTTCAAAAGCGGTGAGCGTTGGGTAAAGCGCATATTCCTGCGGAACGATACCAATCAATTGTTTTAATTGGTTTTTGTGCTCCTTAAAATTCAGTCCATTTATTGTGAAGGAACCCGAAGTAGGTTTCAGCAAAGAAGTTAACATTGAAATCAGCGTGGTTTTTCCGGCGCCGTTTGGACCGAGCAGGCCGTAGATTTCGCCATCTTCAACTTTCAAATCAAGATCTTTCACCGAAAATTCTTCGGCGCCTTTGTATTTTTTTGAAAGTTGGTTTATCTCTATCATTGTCCCCTAAATCCCCATACTTCGCCTTCGCTCAGTAACCAGGTTCTTTTTAAATTGCCTTCTTCAACTTCTTAAAAAATATTTTTTCCAAATCGGCAATATGATCCAGTTGGTCTGCAACTTTATTATAGCTATCAGTTTGCGCACTACGATTTTTATATATCCTGGAGGCTTCAAGTGCAAAATCACGCCACAGATCACCTATTTCGGTCATTTCTTTTGAAAGCTCGGATAGCTTTTCATTTCCCAATAGCTTTCCAGATTCCTGCAAAAACGCCGCATAAATATACCGGAATCCGCCACCGCCGGTACCTATTTCTTCCTGCATCCGCACTACTTGTCCCAAATAATGGTTTGCGGCTTTAATGCCTTTTTGTTTTGGCCATTTCCGTATTAGCCCAGCTATTTTATGAATTCCTTTAACGCCAACAATAGGAATTGGAGCGAGCATAACTTTACAAGTATCTTTTATTCCTTTTACAATTGCGGTTTCAAGTTCGAGTTTTTCGGGAAAGGCAATTGGGTAATACATATGTCCTTTTGGAGCAAAAGCGCCTTTAGCAAAACGCACTTTTTCCAACTCCTTTTCAGAAAGGGAAGTAACGTCTTCCATCACGGGATCACTGATTAAATAGCGATTGTCTTTCTTTCCATAAACAACCATATTGTGTGCATTAAAATGAAAGCGGTATTCATCAGGAAAATACAACAAATTGTAGACGCCAACTTGTAAACCAACAGGATTGTTTTTTTCAAGATTTTCATCCAAACGTGCTTTTGCATCTTTCGGATTGCTGAATTTTTCACGTTTCATCTTTACGCCAGTGCGCTTGGCAAACTTCTTAAAAATATGTCCAGGCAAGGCGCGATAGGTAATCACGGGAGCGTGATTCACTTTCAACAAAGGAATATAGCAAAACAACAAGCCGCTACCAATACCAAAGACCATCGGTTCACTAACGATGAAACCGTTGTGTTTCATCAAATTTGAAACCACGCCGTTTTCACAATGGGCAGCTTGGTGGTGGGTAAAATTAATTATTGTTTCAGGTTTCAAGTTTCAGGTTTTTTTATTTAATCCCCGTTCCCTAAAGGGGGAGAATATTGGCTCCCTTTTGGGCTGGGGCAATTTGTTTTCAATAATAATTTATGCTTTTAAACTCATCGACTTCAATTCTTCTACTGAAATTTCAAAAACCTCAGCATATTTGTTCAAAGTTTTAGTGCTTAATTTTTTAAAAACCGAAGGTTTAAAGTGTCGTTTCACTTTCCACTGCCAAAACCCCACGTAACTCGCCAAAATGCCCACGTCCATTTTGTGGAGTTCCATATAATATTCTATTGGGCTGGTTTTACCTGCAATTACCCGGTTTTTTGCATCTGTGATGCGCTCATTTATTTCCTCAATAGCATTGTTTAAAGCTACAGTTTTTGGCTCCCAACCGCTGCTGTTTTCAGTGGTGTATTCGCCATTTTCGTCAACAGCATAGCACAATTCCCGAAAATTTGCCGATGCCAAATTGCTTTTGTCCTGAGGTACTTCTTTTTTCTTCATAATCAGACTTCATGGATTAAAAAATTCATGGTAGAAGATACAATTAATTTTTTACCGAGAAAGGTTTCGGCCTCAAGGCTGCACAAGGTTACTTCGCCAGTATCAAACCTCGAAAGAAGTTTTGCTTTTGTGATGATGGTTTCGCCAACGTTTGGAAGCTGAAAGATTTCAACCCTTTTTATAGCACTAATGTAGCCAACTAGTTTATTGCCCGTTCCATCCAAGTCGTTCTTATCAAAAAAACTCTGTCCCACCACACCTGAAGCGGCTTGGGCAGCATTTTCAATAAGCCCCGATTCTGAAAGTTTTCCATCCTCCAAAAAAACACAATTTTCTGTAATGTGAAACTGAGTAGCAACTGAATTATCGTCAATTTCCAAAACGGAAGTCACCATGAGCATCGGTTCTCGATGTGGTAAAAAGTTTGAAACGTCAATATTTGAAATATCCGTCTTTTTCATTAATTGGCCAATACGGTTTTCATTTCGCTGGCAGCAATTATTTTGCCATCACATTCGGTTTCTGTAGCTACAAGCGTAACGCCCATAATATCGTGCAGAATGATTGCAGTGGTTTTTAGCTCCTTGCCCACAGCGGGAAGTTCAAAAATTTCAGCTTTTTTTATGGCACCAATATATCCGATGGGAGCTTCTTCTTCTTTTAAAAAAAACTGATAGCCTGTATAAAGCGCTACTGTTTGGGCCATATGCTCTATCAAGCCTGGCGCTGTGAATTTATTGTTTTCAGTAAAAATATTTTCTTCGGAAATGGTCAAACCAGCAACCACTTTTTTTTCTTCAAAATGAAGCAATTTGTCCACCATCACGAACGGAGCTTTCTGCGGAATCAATTTTCCGATGAAATCTTTATCCGTTATTTTTTTGGTGAATACATTCATTTAAACAACCGTTAAATAGGCGTAGGAATAAGCAAATCTTGCACTTTCAGGTACTTGAAGAAATATTCTATCGCCTTTTTTAAGTTTTCCGGAGTGAACTAATTCTTCTAACATAAGATAGATGGACCCTGCGCCAACATTCCCTACTTTTTGAAGGTTCATAAACCATTTGTCCCAAGAAAGGTGAAGGCCTTGGCGTTCAATTTCGTTGTAAAGATTTTCCTTGAAATAATAGGAGGAAATATGCGGAAGGTAATAATCTATATCATCTTCGGTGATGTTGTGCTTCTCCATTGCCAGCTTCATACTTGCCACACCTTTTTGAAGAATGTTCTCGCCCAACAGTTTCACGTCCTGCTTCATTGCGAAAAGGGACATTTTTCCCCAAACGTCTGCTGGATATTCGCTCCAAGGTTTTAGGCTGCCATCTTCCAGTTTATCGCCACCGGCGTACATACAGGTTTCCAGTTCGAAGGCATAGCTGTAGCCCTCCATCCATTCTATTTTCAACGGGGCTTCTCCATTTGGTTCGCTTTCCAAAAGCATTGCACCAGCGCCATCAGACAGCATCCATCGCAAAAATTCTTTGTTGAAAGCAAGAATCGGGTGTTCTTCAATCTCTATCAAGTGGGCCACTTCGTCTTCAAAAATATCAGACTTCATCCACGAAGAAGTTCTTTCCGAACCTGTGCAAACAGCGTTTTTTACTTGTTCAGATTTTATGGCCATGTAGCCGTATTTCAAAGCGTTCATTCCGCTGCAACAAGCTCCAGAAGGAGAGTTGATTTCCAAGTTTCCATTCTTTAAAAACCCGTGAACCATCGCCGCATGGCTTGGCAAAATTTGGTCTGGACTGGATGTGCCGCAGGACAGCAATTCAATTTGGTTTTTATTAAAAGTATCGTCACACAGAGCTTCCACTGCTTCCGCGACAAGTTGTGCGTTATTATGGGTTACATTTCCATCATTATCAATGGCATAGTAACGTGTTTTTATTTGGTTGTTTCGAAGGATTATGCGGCGGGCTTTTGAGGTCTTTCCATTGATGACCCCAAGTTTTTCTTCCATACCTTCGTTATCCACAGGCTCATTGGGTAAAAACTTCGCAATCCTTGTAATGTATACGTTCTTCATTAATCTTGCTTTAATGCAACTGATGAATAATAGGCCTTGTCCCGCTTTATTTTACGATACATCGGGAAATAAGTGAGCAAAAATACAATAAATACTATTGGTGCAATAAGCCATATTGCAAATAACAAATAATATTTAAAATAAACGAGCCATTTCTCTCTTTCTTGACCTTCTTTTTTAATTAAATGATTTGCCCATTTGGTGAAAACAATATTTCCGCGAATATCTGTCGCGATGAGTGAAGGGTCTACTTTTACGGCACCAACATCCAAAAGGGTTTTCTGAAGATCTGAATATTCGTTTTGCCGCAAAGCCTTTTGGATGGGAATTCCAAAACGGGATGCCGTTTCAATATCGCTGTCAGAAACACCTGGCTTTGGGAAAATACCGAACATTTTGGTTTTCTTACCGCCCATAAGCCAATGCACGATGGTAATTACGCTAATGTGATTGAGGTTTCGATCCGTCAAAGCAATGTTGCCAACGAGTTTTGCATTGTTTGCAACCAATAATTTCTTCACTTTTTCCTGTGCCATAATCCACATATTCCTGCTGGCAGAAACCGTGATAACTGGCGTGTTGGCAAGCAAGATTTTCGCTTCCGCAGACTTTAAAAAAGAATTGGCCGGAATGGAAGGCGTTAAATACCAAGTGGTATAGCCCAAAATAACCAAATCGTATTTTTTTTGAAGAATTTCAGAGGGAATCGCTTCCAATGGAGTTGGAATTTGAAGGAAAGTTTCGGGGAAAGCGCCGTAAAATTCTTGCTGTGTCCAAGGAAAGGGATATTTATTCTGTGGAACAATTTCGCAATAGGAAATGTTTACATTTTCATCTGAAATTGTTGAAACAATATTCTTCAGAATATCAAAAAGTTGTCCAGTTTGTGAATAATAAATTACTAATACTTCTTTCATTACTTAATCATCCGTTTCCCAAAAATCATAATAGTTAAACCATTGCAATGGATATTTTTTCAGCATCCATTCCACACTTTCGGTATATTTTTTCAGAAGCCCCTGTGCATCACGGTTTTTCACCTCGGCCCTACGGGAATAAAGATGGTAGTGCCTGTTGGTTTCCTTCATTACATAAACGAACAAAACGGGAACATTCAACCTACTGGCCAATAAAAATGGGCCCGCAGGGAAATTTGCGTCTTTTCCCATCAATGATTCCGTCAAAACTTTTTGGCCTTTCATATATCTATCTCCAGTGAAACAGACCAATTCGCCATTACTGAGGGCGTTGTTTATTTCAAAAATATGCGACATATCCTCCTTCACCAATATAAACTTAACCTTGGAACGAATGGTTACTTTTTCCATATATTCCTTGATGTTTTGGTGTTCGGCATCCGTGGTTACAAGGCTTATTTGTGAACGAGTATCAATTTCTTCAAAAAAGTATTCGGCGATTTCAAAATTGCCCACGTGGGCACTAATCATAATACCGCCTTGTTTTTTGTCAAGAAGATCTATTATGCTCTCGACACCGTCACATTCATGGGTAAACCTATCTTTTAGGCCGGAGGAGATTGCGACCTTATCAATAATGGTTTTTCCAAATACATAATAACTTTTATAAATACTGAAAAGACTCTTTAACGAAGGATATTTCAGCCTTTTGCGAAAATAATAGAAGATGGAGCGTGTGCTTTTACCTGCAAAGAAAACATAATAAAAGGCAACGGGGTAAAGCAGTCCGTATGCGGCGCGGACCCCAAATTTCCGAATAAAAAATATAAAGATTTTATACCCTAAAACGGTTCCTTTACTTTTGCCTTCCCACTCGCCCGCCATAAACAGTTATTGCAAATTTCAGCTGATTTTTGTTTCAATCAGGTCATAAAAATCTTGGAGCGTAATAACATTAAGAAAATCCTCACCTGTCAATTTTACGCCAAAGTTGGCCTCAATGGCAACTACCAAATCCACGAAATCCAAACTGTCCAGCTCTAAAGTTTCCTTTAAATTGGCTTTAGGCTCAATGTCTTCAGTCTCTACCTCAAACTCATCTACCAGAAAGTAGTTTATCTTTTCAACTATAACTTCTTTATTCATTTTTAATGTGTGCATTTTTTTATTATCAATGCGGAATTGGTTCCCCCAAACCCGAAAGAATTGGACAAAAATACGTCAATTTTTCTGTTTAACGTTTCCTTAACAAGGTTTAATTTTGAAGCTGCCTCGTCTGGCGTTTCAAGATTTATGTTTGGCGCGATGAAGGAATGTTCCATCATCAGCATAGAATAAATTACTTCGCTTGCGCCAGCCATCCAACATTCGTGACCGGTCATAGATTTGGTGGAACTAACACAGGGGCCGTTTTCACCAAAAACCTCTGTAATAGCAAGGGCTTCGTTTGCATCTCCAACGGGTGTTGAAGTTGCATGGGCGTTTACATAATCAATTTCTGAAGCTTTAATATTCGCTTGCTCCAAAGCCATTTTCATAGCCCGGGCAGGTCCATCAACGTTTGGGGTTGAAATATGGTCGCCATTGGAAGAAAAACCATAGCCAATAATTTCACCCAAAATTGGCGCACCTCGTTTCACAGCACTTTCGTAGCTTTCAATAACTAAAGTAGCGGCTCCGCCACTGGGCACCAAACCATCGCGATCTTTGTCGAAAGGACGACTTGCTTTGGTTGGATCCAGTTGGGTAGAAAAAACACCGAGACCGTCAAAACTGCCCATTGCCAGTTCGTTAATTTCTTGAGCGCCGCCCGAAATGATGCAATCCTGCAATCCATTTTTTATCAGGAAATAAGCCATTCCAATAGAATGTGAACCACTGGCGCAGGCTGCACTGATTGTAAAATTGATTCCTCTCAATTTAAAAATGGTGGAAAGGTTCATGGTTACCGAAGAGTTCATCGCCTTAAAAATAGCGCCCGAACCCACTAAGGTCGTATCTTTTTTCTCGCGAATTTTATCAACAGATTCAATGACCGATTTTGCGGTGCTATCGTTTCCATAGAGGATTCCCACCTCGTTTTCATCGAGGAATTGTTGGTCAATTTTTGCGTTTTTCAAAGCTTCTATGGTGGCTGCATAGGCATAGGCACCTTCTTCGCCCATGCTTACCCTTTCTCGACGAGAAAGTTGTTCTTTCAAGTTGGGTTCTTCCACCCAACCCGTTAAACAGGACCTATAGCCGAAATCCTTTCGCTTTCCGTCACAGATAATGCCTGACTTGCCGTTGTATAAAGACTCCTTCACTTCCTGCAGGTTTTTGCCGATGCAGGAGTAAATACCCATTCCGGTTATTACTACTCTTTTCAATTCTCCTTCGTTTTATGAATAAATCCCCCCATTAATATTAATAACCTCCCCCGTAATATAGGAAGCTTTTGGCGATGCCAAAAAGCTAACAACATACGCCACTTCTTCGGCTTCGCCAAATCGGTTGGCGGGAATCATTTTTTTAAGTTCTTTTTCATCAAGTTCAGCAGTCATGTCACTTTTTATAAAACCTGGAGCCACTGCATTTACTGTAATGTTTCGCTTTGCAACTTCCTGCGCCAATGCTTTCGTGGCACCAATAACAGCTCCTTTTGCCGCAGAATAGTTTACCTGTCCTGGCGTTCCCTTTAGGCCTGAAACCGAAACCATATTGATAATGCGCCCATATTTGTTGACCAATAATTTTTGAATCAACGCATTGGTAACATTGTAAAAACCGTTCAAACTGGTATTGATTACACTGTGCCAATCTTCTGGTTTCATCCACATAAACAAGCCGTCTTTTGTGATGCCGGCGTTGTTTATAATGACCTCAATAATAGCGTCTTTATTGGTTTCGTGCCATACGTCAAATGCCTTATTAACAGCTTCTGCGTTGGTAACGTCAAATTGGATTATTTCACCCTTGCCACCAAGTGCCTCAACTTCTTTTAAGGTTTGTTGGGCAGCTTCTTTGTTGCCGTTGTAATTTATAAGAAGGCTGTAATTTAGATCTTTTGCCAATTGAATGCAGACTGCGCGGCCAATGCCTCGGGAACCACCTGTTACTAATGCGTATTTCAGTTTTGTCTTTTTCTCTTCCATTTAATATTTTTCTAGCAAAGGCGCAAAGTTGTCTTTTATCTTTATTCTGTTATCTATTTTGAAGTATCCACGAAAGCTTCAGCATTTTGGTGCCATTTGCCAACCACTTGGCCTTTTTCATCTATAAAACCCCACTCCTTGTTTTTCTTTACACGTGCAAGGCCATTTTGAAAACCTTTTTCGGAACCGCTTTGCAAAAAGCCTAACATGCCAACTGAAATATCATATTCCATCGGGATTACCAATTTTCCAGTTTTATCAATGAAGCCCCAAAGTTTTTTGTCCTTTACGGGAGCCAATCCGTTGTCTGAGAAAATTTCGGCATCTGCGTATTCAGAATTGCCCAATTTCTCTCCCTTCTCATTAATATAGCTCCATTTTTTTCCTTCATTTATAGGTGCAAATCCGGCATTAAATGCACGAGCTTTATCATAAGCAGGTTGGATTACCCATTCGCCTTTACCATTTATGAAACCCATTTTTTTATTACTTCGAGCGTAGGTTAATGGCGAGTCGTTTGTGAAATCCCAAATTTTGTCTACTCCGCTAATTGGTGTAAAAGTTCCATTAATCAGCACGCCAAAACTCTCGCCTTTTCTGGCCCAAATACCATTTTTGCTGAAATCACCAATTTCCTCATATTCTGCAGGAACAAATACTTCGCCTTTTTTACTCAGCAATCCCCAAGTTTCCCCATTTTTAAATTTTGCATAACCGTTGTTGAAACCTTTTATTTCAGCATATTTTGGCTCCAATATGGTTTTTCCGCTGGTATCAATTAACCCAACTAAATCTCCGGTTCTGATAATCGCTACGCCATTATCAAAATCATAGATTTTATCAGTGGCGGGAGTGGTTAAAGTTTCACCTTTTGCATTTATATATTTCCATTGTTCATTCTGCTGTACTGCAGCATAGCCAGAATTAAATTCTTTTACTCGGTCATATTCTGGCTGGATAACCCATTCGCCAGAAGTATTGATAAAGCCCCACTTTTTATCTTTCATTGCTGCAGCATACTTGCCTGAAAAGCTTGCGGCCTTTTCAAACTGTGGTTGAATAGCATACTCGCCAGATTTGTTGATGTAACCAAACAAATCATTGTCGCGAACCAAAGCCAGTTCCTGCGCGGAAACAGCGGTTATTCCCAACAAGAGAATAAGCGCGAAGGAAAAAATTGTTTTCATAATATCTTTAATTAAAGTTAACTCAAGTTAATGTAACCAATTTAAGAATTTATTCCGAAGTTATTTTGAAGAATCCATCAAAAAATCCTTTACCTTATTTACATAAGGATACATAGTTACGTCTTCCTTGAAAACTGGCACTATGGCTCGGATTTCATCATACATTTTTTTGGTTTCGGAAGAAACTTGTCCCTGGACTTTTAGATATTCAATGGCTTGAACGATGGTTATAAGTTCGATGGCAATCACTTCAAAAGCATTTTCGATTACTTTTTTGGTGATGAGCGCGGCATTTGTACCCATACTTACAATATCTTGATTGTCGTTATTGTTCGGGATGCTGTGAACGTACATTGGGTTGCTGAGCATTTGACTTTCAGCAGTAGTTGAAGTGGCGGTAAACTGTACGCCCTGCATTCCGAAGTTAAGCCCTAGTTTGCCCAAGTTTACAAACGGAGGAAGTATGTCGTTCAATTTTGAATTGAGCAGATAATTCAATTGTCGCTCAGAAAGCATCGTCATCTTTGCAACCACTATTTTCAGCTTGTCCATTTCCAAGGAAACATAATCGCCGTGAAAGTTTCCGCCGTGATATACGTTTCGCCTTTCAACATCAACAATTGGGTTGTCATTGGCAGAATTCACCTCCTCAATCAATATTTTTTCAACCGAATTGAGCGTGTCCAGCACAGGGCCCAAAATTTGGGGCACACAACGCAAAGAGTAATATTCCTGCACTTTTTCAACAAAAACTTCCTCGTTACTTGAGCCATTATATAAATGGTGTTCGCGCTTGCGGGTTAGAGTGCTGTCTTCAAGATGCGTTCGCATCATTTCGGCAACTTGGCGCTGACCCTTGTGTTTTTTTGTCTGGTTCAGCTCAAAAGAAAGATGGTCATCATAGGCCTTAACAATTTCATTTATGGCTGAGGATGCTTTAATCATCCACTGCATAATTCTTCTTGTGTTCAGCACATTTACCACGCCAATACCCGTCATTACGGATGTTCCGTTCATAAGGGCCAATCCTTCACGAAGTTCCACTTTTATGGGTTGTAGATTTTCCAGTTTGAAAACTTCTTCCGTGTTTCTTAGTTCGCCTTTGTAAAAAACTTCGCCTTCGCCAATTAAAACCAAGGCCAAATGGGCAAGCTGCACTAAATCGCCACTGGCGCCAACACCGCCGTGTTCATAGATAAGTGGAATGATGTTTCTGTTCAGCAATTCACCCATCAGTTTAATGACGGAAGGATGAATGCCACTGTTGCCAAGGCTCAGCGTGTTCAATCGTGCAAGCATAGCAGCGCGAACATATTGTGCCGTAATTGGATTCCCGGTTCCCGAAGCGTGGCTGCGGATAAGGTTGTACTGCAACTGGATGCGCTCGTTATCCTTTATTTTGTACTGTGCCATCGGGCCGAAACCCGTATTGACCCCGTAAATAATTTTGTTTTCAGAAAATTCTTTTAGAAAGTCAAAACTGTTTTGAACTCTTTCTATTATATCTTTGTGAAGTTGGACAGCTTCGTTTTTGAAGATTATTTTATCAAAATCGGCTATTTCCAGTTTTCCTTTTAATGTTGGCATTTATGGTTGAGTAAAATATTTTAATAATTTTTTGTCTTAAAATAAATTGATTACTTTAGATTGCAAATTTAGAATTTTTTAACAATCTATATCTTAATAATATGAATGATATTGCTGTTGATGTGTTAATTATTGGTGCCGGGCCTTCTGGTTGTGTAGCATCTGCCTATTTAAAAAACAACGGGATTAGCTCCAAAGTGGTTGAAAAAAGCAAGTTCCCGCGTTTCGTTATTGGCGAAAGCCTTTTGCCCCGCTGTATGGACCATTTTGAGGAAACGGGACTTTTAGATTGTTTGATGGAGCAAAATTTCGAAATAAAGGCAGGCGCGCGTTTCTTAAAGGATGGCGTTGTCTGTAATTTCGACTTTGGAAAAAAACACACTCCCGGTTGGGACTATACATGGCAAGTACCACGGGCCGATTTTGACAATACCCTTGCAAAAGAAATCGTGAAAAAAGGCGTGGATCTCTCCTTTGAACACGAGGTTACTGCAGTTCAGTTTGACAAAAATGGACATTCCACCACAACAGTAAAAGACGAAAAAGGCAACGAATATAATGTTAAAGCAAAATTTATCATTGATAGCAGTGGCTACGGTCGGGTTTTGCCGCGCTTGCTGGATTTGGAAAAACCCTCTTCCCTAGAGGCACACTCGTCAATATTTACCCATATAAGTGAGCCCAACCGTCCTGAAGGGGTGGAAGGAACCCTCATTACTTTCGATGTGGTAATGGAGAAAATTTGGCTTTGGGTGATTCCTTTTTCAAATGGAAACACGAGCATTGGCTTTGCAGGATCTACTGAATTCATTGAATCTTTTAAAGGCACAAATGCCGAAAGACTGCGCGAAATGCTGAAAATCTCTGATTATTACTACGATAGGTTGAAAGATCAGGAATTTCTTTTTGAGCCCCACATCATTAAAAATTATTCCAAAGCGGTAACACAGCTCTGCGGAAAAGGCTTTGCCCTTACGGGAAACAGTTCCGAATTCCTAGATCCCATTTTCTCCTCGGGCGTTACCTTCGCCACCGAATCTGGACTTAAAGCGGCCAAATTGATAACCAAGGAATTAAAAGGCGAAAAGGTTAACTGGGAGAAGGATTACGCAGACTATATTTTAAAAGGCGTGGACGTTTTCAGGACTTACGTGAACGAATGGTACACGGGCAACCTTCAAAAAATATTTTTCCACCGTCCCGAGAACCCTGTGGTAAAGGAGCAAATCTGTGCAGTGCTCGCTGGCTATGTTTGGGATGAAACCAATCCTTTTGTAAAAAACCACAACCGCCTGGTCAAGACGGTTGCGAAGGTTATTGATATGGAAAATGAAAGGGCTTCATAAATTCAAGAAAACAATTTCAAGAATTTAGAAAGATAGCAATTTATATATTTTTGACCTGTAGTCTGCTTGAACCATATATATAGTTCCATCCCTTCCAATATGGGAGTTGAAATATATTTCTTCTTCAGGATTTAGGCCTGCTAAATATTCCTTTACATTATTATTAATTCTGAAAGCAATTAAAGTTTTGCTATCTAAAAGCAGGTTGTCTGAAAGCTCGCCTTCCACAATTGATCCATAGGCAAGGCTATGCCATATTTCCGTTCTTTTTAAAGACCCTTTTAAAACATCATACTTTTTTTGGGTTTCCACCACTCCCGAAACAACGTTCATGGAGAATACTTCATTTTTTTTGGAGCTCTTAAAAGTATAGTCTTTTGGAAAAAAGTATATTTTATCATTGGTGATTATTGGTTGAATTGGGGTTTCCAGTAAGCTCCTTCCAACGACCTTGTCCACAAACTTATGAGTTTGCTCCCATTGCTTTTCACCGGAAAAACTATATTTTTTAACGTGAAGGAAAGTCCCTTCATTGTCCTCTTTTCCCAATAAAACAGACATTAAATAATAGCTTTGGCTTTCCTCATCAACTTTTACTGAACCCGTAGCGGCCGAAGTAGGCATAGCAAAAGTGCTCTTATTACCCATTTTTTGGTAAGCTCCCTGTGGTAAAGCAGCCTTAGCAAACCTATACTTGCTCTTATCAATTTGTACGGTGAATGATTTTTCATCAACACGTTTCCCCTCAAGATCATATTTTTTAAGGATTAGGTTTTGGGATTCGTATTCATCGTCTTTGGCTCCTTCTGGCAAAAAGGTTTTCGAAAGCACATAAAAACCCGTATCGGTTACGTCCATCAGCATATATCCTATCTCATCTTCCTTACCTACCAAAGTAGGTAACTCAAATGGCATTAAGGCTTCTTGTAGCGAGGTATTGTTTAATTTATAGAGCAACCATTCAGCCGGCTCGTCTCCTTTATTTTTTTGTTTTATATCATATCCTTTATCTAAGGGGCCTACACTTATCAAATAATCTTTTTTGAAATATGTCATTCGGGTACCTGGCAACCAATCAATATCAACATTTTTAAATTTTTCCACCTCTCCTATTTCATTTCCATTGCCATCGATAAATATTGCGGCTTTGTTGCTTCCGTACCCTACAAAACTATCTGTATTTGAAATGACTATTTCGCCGTCTTGATTAAAATGCAGTATTCTCTTGTCTTTTTCTGACGTTACTGTGTACAAAATCTTCGGCTGGGAAAGATCTATATATTTAATTTCAACATCGCCCTCTTTAGAGTATGCCCCACCTCCTTCACTGGCTTTAATCACCAATATAGAGCCTTCAAAATTTATATCTGTCAAATCTTTATTGTCCACGCCCAAATCCAAAACTTGATTTTGTGAGGATAGCATTGAAGTAAAAAGAAATGTAAAACCTATTAGAATATTTTTCATCGTGATTTTTTGAGGATTATATTTTGTAAACTATTAAACTAGAGAAAATAAAAAACCTCAACCTTTTTCAAGATTGAGGTTTTATTTTGTTGGCCCACTAGGGCAAGGTATTTTTTTATCCATCTTCACATAAATTACTTCTACCTATTGTTTTTATTAAGTATTCATAGTACTTTGCAGTCATCAAATAAAAAGCTCAATTAAGTTAAATAAGCTTGAATAAGAATTTGGGCGGTACAATGGGCGGTACAATTTTATAATTATGGCATCAATTTCATTCTTTCTTCGACCAACAAATAACAAAAGTAAAAAGATTTATCTTAAGGTCAATTACGGACGTAAAAAGCAGTTACGATACGCAACTGGACATGAAGTAAATCTCGAAAAAAATTGGGACTCAAAACAACTAATCAAAAATAACCAACAGGAACCACGCAGTCATTTTATCAATTCCAAATTATCTGAACTATTTAGTTTTTGCAGCAAGCTTCTTCTTGAATATGAAGAAAAGCCTCAAGACCTGAATAATAAAAAAATTAAAAAAGAAATTGATATTTTTTTAGAAAAAGAGGAACGACAAAAATCCGTAAATAACAAAACCTTCCTGGAGTTCTATGAGTGGTTTATAGACTACTATGAAGTAAATCCTCTCCCATCCACAAATAAACCTTT